>JADGHC010000306.1 GCA_019689655.1 Microbispora sp. | reverse complement strand
CGGCGGGCCCATCCGCCGCCTCAAGGCCACTACGCCGCAGGGCGCTCTGCCGGGGCGGGCGAGGCGTTCTCGCCCGCCCCGCGGCCGCCCGCCCACCAGAGGCGGCGCGGCTTTCGCGTCACCACCGGCACCACGTCTCCGGGGAGTCGCGCCCGCCGGTCGACCACGCCCTCTTTGCACATCGACGCGTCGTTGCCCGCACGCACGCCCGTTTGATCCCCGCTCATGCCCGATGTCGCACCGTCGCCGTACCCCGCGGTCCGCACATGGCCATTTCCGGTCCAGCGAATCCCCAGACACGGGCGATTCCATAACGCGGTGATAGGGGCGAATTGATAGATCCACACGACAGCGGAGGTCGGTTACGTTGACGGCACCCCCCAGAGACAAGGAGAGCCCCACATGCTCCACAGACGCACCGTACTCGCCGGATGCGCTCTGGCCGTCACGGCCCTCGCCACGGTCGCCACCCCCGCCATGGCCGAGCCGAGCAACTCTCCCGCCTCCTCCGCCGTCAAGCCCCCGCCCGCGATGGTGGAGGCCATGCAGCGCGACCTCGGGCTCACCCCCGCGCAGGTCGACGCCCGCCTGGCCAACGAGGCGAAGGCCATGGCCACCGATGCCAAGGTCCGCGCCACGCTCGGCGACGCGTACGCCGGGTCGTGGGTCACCGGCACCACGTCCGAGAGCTTCATCGTCGCCACCTCCGACGCGTCCAAGGCGAGCGCGATCCTGGCCGCGGGCGCGCAGCCGAAGATCGTCAAGCGCAACCTCGCCACGCTCGAGTCCGCCGCGGCCGCGCTGGACCGGGCCGCCGACCGCGCGCCCGCCTCCACGCCCGTCTGGTACGTCGACGTGGTCGGCAACAGCGTCGTCGTGCTGTCCTCCGACACCGCCGCGGCCGAGGCGTTCGTGGCCGCGAGCGGCGCCGACAGGTCGGTCGTACGCGTCGAGCAGTCGAGCGAGCAGCCGCAGACCTTCTACGACCTGCGCGGCGGCGACGCGTACTACATCAACAACTCGGCCCGCTGCTCGATCGGCTTCTCCGTACGCAGGGGATCCACGAACGGCTTCGTCAGCGCCGGGCACTGCGGCCGGGCCGGCTACACCACGACCGGGTACAACGGGGTCGCCCAGGGCACCTTCCAGGGCTCCTCGTTCCCGGGCAACGACTACTCGTGGGTCGCGGTCAACAGCAACTGGACGCCCAGGGGCTGGGTCAACAACTACAGCGGCGGCAACGTGGCGGTGAAGGGCTCGTCCGTGGCCCCCGTCGGCTCGTCGATCTGCCGGTCCGGCTCGACCACCGGCTGGCACTGCGGCACCGTTCAGCAGCTGAACGCCACCGTCCGGTACTCGGAGGGCACGGTCAGCGGGCTGACCAGGACCAACGTCTGCGCCGAGCCCGGCGACTCCGGCGGCTCGTTCATCTCGGGCAACCAGGCGCAGGGCATGACCTCCGGCGGCTCGGGCAACTGCACCTACGGCGGCACCACCTACTTCCAGCCCGTCAACGAGGCCCTCTCGGCCTACGGGCTGACGCTCGTCACCGGCTGATCCCGGGCCGATGAGGCTCCCCCGCAGGCCCGTCCCGGGTCAGCGGGGGAGCCTTCGCCATAGGGGCCGGGGCAGCAGGCGCATGACGGCGAACGCGAGCCGCAGCCGCGCGGGGACCCATACGGTCCCCTTCCGCGTGTCCAGGGCCTCGACGACCGCGTCCGCGACCTCGGCCGCCGTCACCGCCATCGGGGCGGGGGTCATCCCCCGGGTCATGCGGCCGATCACGAAGCCCGGCCGGACGACCACGACCCTGGCTCCGGAGCCGTGCAGCGCGTCGGCCAACCCCTGGGCGAAGCCGTCCAGCCCCGCCTTGGCCGAGCCGTACACGAAGTTGGCCTTCCGCACCCGCACGCCGGCCACCGACGACAGCACGACGAGCGTGCCGTGGCCCTGCTCGCGCAGCCGCCGGGCGGCGGCGAGGCCGATCGAGACGTGCCCGCCGAAGTTGACCGCGACATCGCGGGCGGCCGCCACCGGGTCGGCGTCGTAGACCGCCTGGCTGCCGAGCACGCCGAACGCCGGGATCACCACGTCGAGGTCGCCGACCTTGGCGGCGGCCTCCTCGATCAGGGCGGCGTGCGTCTCCGGCCGGGCGGCGTCGAAGTCCAGCACGTGAACCTCGGCACCGAGCCGTTCGAGCTGGGCCACCGCGGTCGACAGGACATCACCCGCCGCCGGCGCGGCGCCCCCGGGCGTGGCCGCACCACGCGCGGCGAGCACGACCCGGCGGGCACCCCGCCGGACCAGCCGTTCCACGATCGCAAGGCCGATCTCGCTGCGCCCGCCGAGCAGCAGGACGGTGTCGACCGAACCCAGGGCGTTCCTCACAGCCACTCCTCCGGGGCGAATCTCAGCACAGGCGCAGCCTACGGGCGAGGTCGGAGACGAAGACGCCGTCCGGGTCGGCCCCGCGCCGGATCTCCCGCCACTCCGCCAGCCGGGGGTACGTCGCGGCCATGGTGGCGGCGGACATACGGGAGTCCTTGGCCAGGTAGAGGCGGCCCCCGGCCGCGGCGACCCAGCCGTCGAACTCGGTCAGCATCGCGGCCAGCCCGCGCTGCCCGGCCGGGATGTCCAGCGCCAGCGTCCACCCCGGCATCGGGAACGACAGCATGCCGGGCGTCCCCGCCCCGAACCTCTTCAGCACGGTCAGGAACGACACGACCCCCGCGCCGGACAGCCGCTCGACCACGCGGCGCAGCGTGTCCTCCGCCCCGAAGGGCACCACGAACTGGTACTGCACGAAGCCGCGCGGGCCGTACATCCGGTTCCAGCCGTCCACGCCGTCCAGGGGGTGGAAGAACGGCGCGATCCCCTGAACCACCCGGCGGGGGGCGGCGGGCGCCTTGCCGTACCAGGCGGCGTTGAAGGCCCGGACCGTGGCCCGGTTGAGCAGGCCGCCGGGCACCCAGGGCGGGGCGGACAGCAGGGGCCGCGGCGCGAAGGCGAGCGGGTTCCCGCGCGCGCGGGCGGGCAGGTCGCCGGGCGCGGCGTGGTCGCCGCGGGTGAGCACACCCCGGCCCATCCGCCGGCCCCGCGCGAGCAGGTCGATCCAGGCGACGGTGTAGCGGTGGCCGCCGTCGGCCGCGGCCATCGTCTCCAGGGTGTGGTCGAGGTCGCGGGTGCGCTCGACGTCCACCCGCATCCACGCGGTCTCGATCGGCACGCACTGGAAGGTCGCCTCGACGATCACTCCGGTCAGGCCCATGCCGCCGACGGTGGCCCAGAACAGGTCGTCGCCCGGCCCGAGCGTCCGTACGGCGCCGTCGGCGGTGAGCAGGCGCAGGGAACGCAGGTGGGCGCCGAAGGAGGAGTCCACGTGGTGGTTCTTGCCGTGCACGTCGGCCGCGACGGCCCCGCCGACCGTGATGTGCCGGGTGCCGGGGGTCACCGGGACGAACCAGCCACGCGGGATCAGCGCGGTCATGAGGTCGTGCAGGCTGATCCCCGCCGACGCGGTCACGAGCCCCGTGGCGTCGACGTGCCACGAGGGTTCGAGCGCCGTGCAGTCGAGCACGAGCCCGCCCGCGTTCTGCGCGGCGTCGCCGTACGCGCGGCCGAGGCCGCGGGCCACCACGCCGCGCCGGCCCGCCGTCGCGACGAGTTCGGCGGCCTCCCCGGCGGTGCGCGGGCGGGCCACGGTCGCGCGCGTGGGCGCCGTGCGCCCCCATCCCGTCAGCAGCGTCATGTGAGTTGGATACCGCATGCCAGCAGAAGCAGCATCAGGGCGAGGAAGACCTGAAGCGGGCGGTCGCGCAGCACCAGTTCCTCGGGCTCTTCCCCCACTCCGTGGTCGACCAGCAGCGCGTGCCGCAGCACGACCAGGACGAACGGCACGATGCTGAGCGCGCAAAGCGCCCTGGCCGGCCCGGTGTGCTCCTGAAGCGCCCACAGGCAGTAGGTGACGATCATCGCCCCCGAGGCCATGGCGCGCACGTGACCGAGGTAGCTCGCCGTGTACGTCTCCAGCGTGGCCCTGGTGGTGCCGGAGGCACCGGACGGGCCGTCGTGCCCGGGTCGTGCGCGGAGTTCGGCCTCCCGCTTGCCGGCCACCAGCAGCAGCGAGCCGAGCGAGACGACGACCAGGAACCAGCTCGTCACCGGTACGGCCACGGCGACCGCCCCCGCGTACGCGCGCACGACGTGGCAGCCCGCCACGGCGACCAGGTCCACCACGGGCTGGTGCTTGAGCCAGAGCGTGTAACAGAAGGTGAGCGCCATATAGGCGGCGACGACGGCGGCGAGCGGCCACCCGCCCGCGAGCCCGGTGAGCAGGCCGGCCGCGAGCAGGACCGTGCCCGCCGTCCGCGCGAGCCGTACGGACACGATCCCGGCCGCGATCGGGCGCGTGCGCTTGCGGGGGTGGAGCCGGTCGGCGGCGACGTCGGCCGCGTCGTTGAAGAGGTAGGAACCGCCGGCGGCCAGGCAGAAGGCGGCGAACGCGATGAGCGAGCCGCGCAGCCCCGGCCAGGTGGTCAGCACGCCCGCGGCGGCCGGAGCGGCGAGCACGAGGGCGTTCTTGAGCCACTGCCGGGGCCGGCAGGCCCGCACCAGCCCCATCGCGCGCGAGCGCCGGGAGGGCGCGCCCGCCGGACGCGTCGCCGCCGGAGGGCGCGGGGCCGTCTCCCGCTTCACGGGCCGATCCGCTCAGTCCGCGCGGCCGGGCCGCAGCAGCAGCCATGCCCCCACGACGGCGGCCACGACGCCGAGGATGAGCGAGATCAGCGGGAGCGTGGTCTTGATCAGCGCGATCTGCGCCATGTTGTCGCGTGCCGTCTTGACGAGGTCGCTGACGCTCTCCGGCGTGTACGTGGCGGTGGCGATGAGGGCCGGCATCCGCTCGACGCCGTCGGCCGTCTTCAGCACCTCGTGGCGCTGCTGCTCCTGCTTCACCGGGAGACCGGTGGTGGGCTCGACCCAGAAGGTGTTGACGCCGTCGTAGACGCGGTCGACCTGGATGTCGCCCTTCCCCTTCATGCCGAGCACGGACGCGGGCGCGCTCAGCTTCTCGATCGGCGTCGGCGGGATCTTCTGCACGAACCGGTAGACCGGAAGACCGTCGATCGTGTCCTCGCCGTCGAACGTCGCATCGTACGCCTTCCGGGTGTCGGTGTTGAACACCTGGTAGGTCTTCTTCTCGACGCCGAACGGGAACAGGAAGATCTGGCCCTGCAACCGCACCGGCTGCGCCCCGGACCCGCTGTCCACGCTCGTGCCACAGCAGGTGACGCCCTGACCGGTGTATTTGTTGAACGCGCTGCGGAACTGCGTGATGGAGATCTGCGGATTGTCGTTGGTCACGTCGTTGGCATTGATGAACTGGTCCCATACGACGTGGTCGTCCGCGGCCTCCTTGACGTCACCCCTGGTGGTGACCGTGATGTGGAGAGTGCCGGTGATGACTTTCAGATCGCGCAGACTGAAGTAGCGGGCGTTCTCGGCGGTCAGCCGAACGATGCTGTACTGGTCCGCCGGCGCCTGCACAAGTTTGCCCGCGACCTGGAATCTCAGCAGCGGCGCGAGGACGATGAGGAATGCCCCGAGTCCTACGAGGACGACTCCCACTCCGCGGCGCATCGCTCCTCCTGGGCAGGCCAGTTACTGCCTATTTGTCCTGAAACATGTTTCTATTTCGCTGTATGTTAGACGGGGCAGTGAGCGACGTCACGAGGGATACATAAAAGTGACCGAAACAGGTTCTAGCTCGTGGGCGACTCGTGACATGTTACCCGCCGGTTCGCCACCCGTTCGTGACATATCCATACTTTCGGGTCGGGCCGCCGCGGATTCCGGTCAGGCGTCCGCCGCCGGTCAGCCGCCCACCGCCACCGAACCCGCCGGTCAGACCACCGCCGCCGTGCCCTCCGGGCGGGCGTCCGCCGCCCGCGAGCCCTCCGAGCACGTGGACGCCGCCTCCACGCATGCGCCCGCCGCCGTACCCTCCGAGAATCCGGACGCCGCGTCCGTGCCCTCCGGGCATGTGGACGCCCTGGACGGCGTCCGGGCGCTCGCGGCCATCGCCGTCCTCGTGTTCCACGTCGCGATCGAATCGGCGGCGGCCCTGCGGGACAACTTCTTCAGCAGCCTGCTCGCCCGGGGGGACGTCGCGGTCCCCGTCTTCTTCGCGCTGTCCGGGCTGCTGCTCTACCGGCCGTACGCACGCGCCGCGCTGCTCGGCGAGCGTCCCCCCGGCGTCCGCGCCTACCTCGTCAAACGCGCGCTGCGCATCCTCCCGGCGTACTGGCTCGTCGTGGTCGTGGCCATGGCGCTGTGGGCCGGGCCGCACCTCGGCGACGTCAGGACATGGCTGGAACTGCTGCTGCTCGGCCAGACGTACGAGATCCACCCCTGGTGGTTCGGCCTCGGACCGCGCGGGCTCGCCCAGATGTGGAGCCTGTGCGTGGAGGCCGCCTTCTATGTGCTGCTGCCGCTGGTCGCCGCGGCGCTGGCGGCGTACGCGCGGCGCGGCGGGCACGGCCTCGACGTCCGGGCGCGGCGGCTGCTGGCGGGGGTCGCCGTGCTCGCCGCCTCGTCGTTCGCGTGGGCGGTGTTCACCTACTACCCCGTCTACCGGCCGTATCTGAACAGCTGGCTGCCCCGGGCATGGGTGTTCTTCGCGGTCGGCATGGCGCTGGCCATCGTGGCGGAGTGGGCGCGGGCGGAACGCGACCCCGACGGCCCGGCGCGCCGGTTCGTCCGGGCGGCCGGCGCGTCGGCGGGCTCGTTCCTGCTCGTCGCCGCGCTCGCGTACGCCGTGGCCGCCTCGCCGCTGACCGGCCCCCGCTTCAGCGGCGTGGACGGCGTCTGGGCCGACCTGTCGGAGCTGGCCCTGTACGCCACCGTGGCGGCCGGGCTGGTGACCCCGGCCGCGCTGCCGCCGGCCGGGAGCTCGCCGTACGGCCGCTTCCTGAGCAGCCGGGTGATGCGTTTCCTCGGCAAGGTGTCCTACGGCGTCTTCCTGTGGCAGTTCGTGGCCCTCTATCTCTGGTACGACTTCACCGAGCAGCAGGCGTGGAGCGGGCACTTCGCCGGCAACCTGGTCGTGGTCGGCGCGTTCACGCTGCTGCTGGCGACGCTCACCCATCGGTACGTCGAGGAGCCGGCGAGGCGCCTGGCCCGCCTGGTGACCTCTTCGCGGAGCGGGACGGGGACGGGGTCGGCGAGGGCGACGGAGACGCCGACGGGGAAGGCGACGCCGGCGACGGGGAAGG
>JADGHC010000305.1 GCA_019689655.1 Microbispora sp. | reverse complement strand
GTCATCGGGGGGATGCCTTCGTGAGTGGGGGGACGGGACGGGCCGGCTCAGGCCGCGCGACACCCCCGTTCGGGCGGGTTGACCAGGTCCGATACGCTCACGAACGGCTGAAACGGCGGCGGCCTTATCCTTTATTCCAGACCTGCATTGTGGCCTTTGTCACAAAAGGAAGGCCCGCGCCCGCGGGGCGCGGACGCGGGCCGTACGCGGGGATGGTCAGGCGACCGCCTGCGGGGCGACCGTCGCCGGGGTGAGGGCCAGGTCGAGCACCTCGCGGACGTCGCTCACCGTGTGGACGGTGAGGTCGGCCAGCACCTCGGCCGGGACGTCGTCCAGGTCGGGCTCGTTGCGGGCGGGGATGAGCACGGTGGTGATCCCGGCCCGGTGGGCGGCCAGCAGCTTCTGCTTGACCCCGCCGATCGGCAGCACCCGCCCGGTCAGGGACACCTCGCCGGTCATCGCCACGTCGGAGCGGACCGGCCGGCCCGACAGCAGCGAGGCCAGCGCCGTGGTCATCGTGACCCCGGCCGACGGGCCGTCCTTCGGCACCGCGCCCGCGGGGACGTGGATGTGCACCGACCTGTCCTTGAGCGACCCGACCGGAAGCTCCAGCTCGGCGCCCCGCGACCGCAGGTAGGACAGCGCGATCTGCGCCGACTCCTTCATCACGTCGCCGAGCTGGCCGGTCAGGGTCAGCCCGGTCGCCCCGGTCTCCGGGTCGGCCAGCGACGCCTCCACGTAGAGGACGTCGCCGCCCGCGCCGGTCACCGCGAGGCCGGTGGCCACGCCCGGCACCGCCGTACGCTGCCGGGCCTCGGGCAGCGACGACTCGGGCACGTGACGCGGCCGCCCCAGGTAGGAGACCAGGTCGCCGGCCGTGACCGTCACCGGAAGCTCGGTCTCGCCGAGGGCGACCTTCGCCGTCACCTTGCGCAGGATCCGGGCGATCGAGCGTTCGAGCGAGCGGACGCCGGCCTCGCGGGTGTACTCGCCCGCCAGGCGGCGCAGCGCCGCCTCCTCCACCGTCACGTCCTCGGCGGTGAGGCCGGCCTTCTCCAGGTTGCGCGGGAGCAGGTGGTCGCGGGCGATGGCGACCTTCTCGTCCTCGGTGTAGCCGTCGAGGGTGACGATCTCCATGCGGTCGAGCAGCGGACCCGGCACCTGCTCGAGCACGTTCGCCGTGGCGAGGAACAGCACGTCGCTCAGGTCGAGCTCGACCTCCAGGTAGTGGTCGCGGAACGTGTGGTTCTGCGCGGGGTCGAGCACCTCAAGCAGCGCCGCCGTCGGGTCGCCCCGGTAGTCGGCGCCGACCTTGTCGATCTCGTCGAGCAGGATGACCGGGTTCATCGAGCCCGCCTCGCGGATCGCCCGGACGATGCGGCCGGGCAGCGCCCCCACGTACGTGCGCCGGTGGCCGCGGATCTCCGCCTCGTCGCGGATGCCGCCGAGGGCGACGCGGACGAACTTGCGGCCCATGGCGCGGGCGATCGACTCGCCGAGCGAGGTCTTGCCGACGCCGGGAGGGCCGGCCAGCGCGAGGACCGCGCCGCTGCGGCGGCCGCCGACCACGCCGAGGCCCTTGTCGGCCCTGCGCTTGCGCACGGCGAGGTACTCCACGATGCGGTCCTTCACGTCGTCCAGACCGGTGTGGTCGGCGTCGAGCACCGCGCGGGCTCCGGCGATGTCGTACTCGTCGGTGGTGTGCACGTTCCACGGCATGTCGAGCACGGTGTCGAGCCAGGTGCGGATCCAGCCGCTCTCCGGCGACTGGTCGGAGGCCCGCTCCAGCTTGCCGACCTCCTTGAGCGCGGCCTCCCTGACCTTCTCCGGCAGGTCGGCGGCCTCGATGCGGGCACGGTAGTCCTCCTCCTCGCCGGAGGGGTCGCCGTGCAGCTCGGCCAGCTCCTTGCGCACGGCCGCGAGCTGCTGGCGCAGCAGGAACTCGCGCTGCTGCTTCTCCATGCCCTCCTGGACGTCCTTGCGGATGGTCTCGGCGACGTCCATCTCCGCGAGGTGGTCGCGGGCCCAGCCGACCAGCTTCTCGAGGCGTTCGGCCGGGTCGGCGGTCTCCAGCAGCAGCAGCTTCTGCTGGGTGGACAGCCAGGGCGCGTATCCGGAGCTGTCGGCGAGGACCGCGGGGTCCTTGATCTGGTTGACGGCGTCGACCACCTGCCAGGCGCCCCGCTTCTGCAGGATCGTGGTGGTCAGGGCCTTGTACTCCTTGGCGAGCTCCTCGGCCCGCGGCCCCGCGGCGACGCGCTCGACCACGTTCGCCTCGACCCACAGCGCCGCGCCGGGGCCGGTGGTGCCGGTGCCGACGCGCATGCGGTCGACACCGCGCACCACGGCCGCGGGCTCCCCGCCCGGCAGCCGGCCGACCTGTTCCACGACCGCGCTCACCCCCACCGGGCCGTAGCGGCCGTCTATGCGGGGAACCAGCAAGACCATGCTCTCGCCACTGGCGCGGGCGGCGTCGATGGCCGCGCGGACCTCGGAAGCCGACAGATCGAGGGGCACGACCATGCCGGGCAGGACGACCTCGTCATCGAGCGGGAGGACAGGAAGGATCTTGGACATCGGCACTCCAGAAGGTTGAGTTATGCCGACTCAACTATCACGAGCCCGTCCCTGTTCCCTGTTCTGCGTCAGTTCGCTGTGAGCGATCGTAATCGTGTAATCGCCCGCGGCTCAGTCGAGAAGCGCCTTGAGGTCCTCGCGCAGCGCGGCGGCGCCGCGGAAGCGGACGGCGGCGAGCCCCGCCCGTTCGGCGGCGGCCACGTTCTCCTCCCGGTCGTCCACGAAGACGATGTCGCCGGGCGCCGTCCCGAGCCAGGCCACGGTCTCGTGGAAGATCTCCGGCTCCGGCTTCACCCGGCCCATGCGCCCGCTGTAGAAGCGCGGCCCGATCGGCCGCATGAACGGCAGCGAGTCGATGCCCTCGGCGACGCAGACCGGCATGTTGGACAGCAGCGCCATGGGCACCCCGGCGGCGGCCAGCTCGCCGATGATCGCCACCGTCTCCTCGTTGGGCCGCGACCAGCTCGCCACGTCGAGCGCGATGATCTCGTCGAGCTCCGGACCGGCCATCGGCCGGCCGCACACGCGGGACCAGTACGCGGCCGGGTCGAGCGTGCCCCGGTCGAAGTCGCGCCGCGCCTCCCAGTAACGGGCCTCGAACCCCGGATCACCTCCCGACATGCGCGCGACGTCCTCGGGGGCCTGGGGCAGCGACACCACGTTTCCGTAGTCGAAAAGCACAGTCTTCATGGTCGTACGATCATAACCTGTGTGCGTAAACCGAGTCAGAGGTAGGGCTTGAGGTACTCCTCGACGGCCCCGCAGCGCAGGTAGTTGCGCACGGTGTGGAAGTCGAGCCAGTCGATGTCGCAGGAGACGTCCTCGTCGACGCCGTCGAAGCACGACGCGAGCACGGCCGGGATCGCGGCGATGTCGTCCTTGTCGGCGATGTTGATCCAGCGGCGCACCCCCGGCGGACGCGCCCCCCGGCCGCGGACCGGGGCCGGGATCAGCCGCTCGAAGACGACGTCGCGCATGCCGAGCGGGCTGCCCAGCGTGACGAGCAGCTCGACCGGCAGGTCGGGATGCGCCCACAGCGCCTCGTACGTCACGACGCTGCCGAGCGAGTGGGCGACGACCACCCGGGGACGCCGCCTGCGCACCACGTCGGCCACCGCGTCGCGGGCCCGCACGCGCGGTTCGCCGCCGCCCAGATACGTGGCCACCTCGGGGCAGAAGTCCCGGGCGAAGCGCACCGCTTGCGGGCCCAGCCTGTCCAGCAGCCACTCGGCCAGACGGTGCGCGAGGCCGGTCAGCGACTCCCCCGCCTCCCGGAACGGCCCGCCGAGCTGGGCCGCCCAGTCGGTGAGGACCAGCTTGGCCGGCATCTCCATCTGGCGCGGCGCCTTCGGCGGGCCGCCGTGCAGGTAGTGGGCGTAATAGGCGATCTCGGCGAAGTAGTCGCCGGTCCCCGTCTCCCGTCCGGTGAGGCCCTGGTGCAGATAGGCGTTCCACTTGGCCCGTACGGCCTCGGCGGCGCCCGCGGCCGACCCGCCGGCCTCCTCGTAATAGTGGTACTTGCCGATGCCGTGGACGCCGACGATCGCGCTCATGCTCCCCCTGCCCGGTCCGGATTTTCCGGGGTCACTGTGCACGACGCGATCGACCGCGACAACCACGAGTCGCGATTACGGTGATAAATGACGAGCGACGGCGGTATTCACGCGGATAGGGTTACTCATCCCTTTCCACGGAGATCATCCCCTCGACTCGAACCAGGAGGAGCCCCATGCCCGGCCCGTTGCACGTCCGCGACTCGGTCGTCGTGCCCGAGGCCGAGCTCGTCTGGCGTTTCTCCCGCTCGCCGGGCCCCGGCGGCCAGGGCGTCAACACCACCGGCAGCCGGGTCCAGCTGAGCTTCGACCTCGCGCGTACGACGGCGCTCGGCCCGGCGCTCAAGGCCCGCGCGCTCCGGCGGCTCGCCTCCCGGCTGGCCGGCGGCGTGATCACGGTGACGGCCGCCGAGCACCGCTCGCAGCTGCGCAACCGGGAGGCGGCCCTGGACCGGCTCGCCGCCCTCCTCCGCGACGCGACCGCGCCGCCGCCCAAGCGGCGCCGTCCCACCAAGCCGTCGAAGGGGGCGGTCGAGCGCCGCCTCGCCGCCAAGCGGCGCCGTTCCGACCTCAAACGCCTGCGCCGCGCGGACGACTGAGCCGCCCGGTTCAGACCAGGTCGATGAGGTCGGCCACGGAGTCGACCACCTGCGTGGGCCGGAACGGATACCGGTCGATCTGCTCCTTCTGGGTGACGCCGGTGAGCACGAGGATCGTGTGCAGGCCGGCCTCGATGCCGCAGACGACGTCGGTGTCCATGCGGTCGCCGATCATCGCCGTGGTCTCGCTGTGCGCGTCGATCCGGTTGAGCGCGCTGCGCATCATCATCGGGTTCGGCTTGCCGACGAAGTACGGCTCCACCCCGGTCGCCTTGGTGATCATGGCGGCCACCGCGCCGCAGGCCGGCAGCGAGCCCTCGGTGGACGGGCCGATGGGGTCGGGGTTGGTCGCGATGAAGCGGGCGCCGTTCTCGATCAGCCGGATCGCCCGCGTTATCGACGTGAAGCTGTAGGTGCGGGTCTCGCCGAGGACCACGTAGTCGGGGTCGAGGTCGGTCAGCACGTAGCCGGCCTCGTGCAGGGCCGTGGTCAGCCCCGCCTCGCCGATCACGTACGCCGATCCCCCGGGCCGCTGGTCGGCGAGGAACTTCGCGGTGGCCAGCGCGGAGGTCCAGATCGCCTCCGGCGGCACCTCCAGCCCGGCCGCGTGGAGCCGCACGGACAGGTCACGGGGGGTGTAGATCGAGTTGTTCGTCAGGACGAGGAACCGCTTGCCCGACTCCTTCAGCCGCCTGACGAACTCACCGGCGCCCGGTACCGGCTGCCCCTCGTGGACCAGCACCCCGTCCATGTCGGACAGCCACGACTCGATCGGCTTTCGCTCGCTCATGCGTCCAAGCATGGCAGGTCGCCGCAGGCCCCCGGCACACCTCACACCACGTCCGGAAATATCCGGTGGTCGCCTCAGGTTGGGGCGGACATGAGTGCGGACATGAGCATGGACAACATCCGCGGGGTGCCGCGCGGGACGGCCGAGGCGCCCCTGTCGATCCTGGAGCTCGCGACCGTCGGCGAGGGCGCCACGCCCGCCGACGCCCTGCGCGACGCCACCGAACTGGCGCGGCGGGCCGAGGAGTGGGGCTACCACCGCATCTGGGTCGCCGAGCACCACGGCATGCCGGGCGTGGCCAGCTCCTCCCCCGCCGTGCTCATCGCGCACCTCGCGGCGGCGACCCGGTCGATCCGGATCGGTTCCGGCGGCGTGATGCTGCCCAACCACGCCCCGCTCGTCGTCGCCGAGCAGTTCGGCACGCTGCACGCCCTGCACCCCGGCCGCATCGACCTCGGCCTCGGCCGCGCCCCCGGCACCGACATGGCCACGGCCAACGCCCTGCGCCGCTCGGCCCAGGTGGACCCGGACGACTTCCCCCGGCAGCTCGCCGAGCTGATCGGCTTCCTCGACGGCTCCTTCCCGGCCGGCCATCCGTACGAGAAGATCAGGGCGGTGCCGGGCGGCCCCGACCGGCCGCCGATCTGGCTGCTCGGCTCCAGCGGGTTCAGCGCCAGGCTCGCCGGGCAGCTCGGACTGCCGTTCGCCTTCGCCCACCACTTCAGCGCCGCCAACACCGAGCCCGCGCTCGACCTCTACCGCTCGTCCTTCCGGCCCTCCGCCGTGCTCGACCGCCCGTACGCGCTGATCGGGGTGGCGGCGGTCGCCGCCGACACCGACGAGGAGGCGCTGCGGCAGGCCATGCCGGGCGCGCTGTCGTGGCTGCGCCTGCGGTACGGCCGGCCCGGCCGCACGCCCACGCCGGAGGAGGCGGAGGCGTACCCGTACACCCCGCTGGAGCGGGAGTTCATCCGCGAACGGCTGTCGACGGTGATCCACGGCGCCCCGCGGACCGTGCGGGACGGGCTGGAGGAGCTACGCAAGCGCACCGGCGCCGACGAGCTCATGATCACCACCCAGGTCCACGGCGGCGCGGCGCGCCTGCGCTCCTACGAGCTGATCGCCCGGGCGTACGGAATGATCTAGGGCCGGGCACCTGGGGTCCCGGGAAAATCACCGGGAGCGCGAACATCGGCGGCCCGCCGGACATCCAAACGACGAGACCGGAGGGGAGTGGCCCTCCGGAGGGATATCCGGCGAAAGGAAGGACCATGATCCTACGGGGGATCCGCCGTGGCGCTGCGACCCTGTCCGCGGCGGCGCTGCTGACCATCGCCGCCGCCGCTCAGGCCGGCGCCGCGTCCGCCGCCCCGGCGTCCGTGCGCGCCGCGAGCTGCGCGCGCGTCACCCACACCTCCGGCTACATCACCCAGACCGTGAAGGTCACCAACCACTGCCGTTACACCATCTCCTTCTCCGTCCGCAGGGTGGGGCCGGACAGCCCCTGCTACATCGTCCGGCCCGGTTACTACCGCTCGTACAAGTGGAGCAACGGCCTGAACTACCAGGGCATCAGGTGGAACTGCTCCTGAGCGTCGCCACGCGGACGCCCGCCCCGGCGGGCGTCCGCCCCGGCGCCGCGCCGGGACAATGAGGTTCAGCGCGGGGCCAGCGCCTCCAGCGCCTCCTCCGCGCGGCGCATGGACTCGCGGGGGTCGGCCTCCGGGTCGCCGATCTCCGGGTCGAAGTTGAGG
>JADGHC010000304.1 GCA_019689655.1 Microbispora sp. | reverse complement strand
TACTTCGTGATGTCGTACTGCGTGGTGCCCATCGCCGCGATGTCGAGCGGCCGGATGTCCATCCCGCGGAACTCCTCGATCTCGCCGTACGAGCTGAGGATCCCCGCGCCGTACGCCTTGAGCTCGCCGTCCTCACGCATGACGCCGAACTCCAGGGTGAACCAGAACACCTTGGACACGAACTCGAGCGCTTCGTCGGTCTCCACCCTGCGGGCCGCCCGGCCCGCGGCGCGGTACAGCTCGGCGAAGCGGCGCGAGGCCAGGGTGTTCGCGTGCCCGATCACCTCGTGGATGACGTCCGGCTCGGGGGTGTAGAAGGGCACGGAATGATGCCGGATGTACTGGGTGGAGTGGAACAGGCCGTCGGCCAGCGTGCCGTAGAACTCGCGGAGCGGGACCAGCCCGGCCGCCGGCAGGTAGCGGAATCCGGTCAGCGGCTCGAGAAGGTCGCCGACCTCCTGCAGCTGCGGGATCCGATCATCGGGCAGACCGAGCCGCGCGGCCGCGTCGAGGAACTCCCGCACCGCGTACTTCTGGTGCTTGACCCTCAGCTCCTTGGTGACGAGCGCCCAGACCTGGTGCTCCTCGTCGGTGTACTCCACCGCGGGGATGGGGTCACCGGGGGTGTGGCCGAGCGCCAGCGCCGCGATCGCGTTGCGCCGCTGACGGTAGACCTCGTCGGCGAATCCGGGGTGGCTTTTGGCCAGCTCGACGACGACGGATCCGTCATCCTTCGTCGCCACCGGGGCGAAGTACTGCGCTTCTTCGAACATACCCCCATATGACAGCAAGTAACCGATCGGCTGGCAAGAGTGACCAGTTTGAGTGCGCGAAACGCTCAAATCGACATATTTTCTGGTGGTTCTACTGGTCGATTCGCTCAGTCCGGGCGTACCCTCGGGCCATGCTCGACGCGCTCGACAGCCGCCTGCTGACCACCATGCGGGCCAACCCCCGGATCGGGCTCACCGAACTCGCCCGCTTGCTCGGCGTGGCCCGCGGCACGGTGCAGGCGCGGCTGGAGAAGCTCACCGCACGCGGTGTCATCAGCGACTTCGGGCCCACGGTCGCGACAGAGCAGATCGGCTATCCCATCCTCGCCTTCGCGTCCCTGCAGATCGCCCAGGGCAAACTCACCGAGGCCGTGCAGTGGCTGTCCGGTATCCCCGAGATCCTCGAGGTGTACGGCACCAGCGGCCAGGCCGACCTCCTGTGCCGGGTGGTCGCCCGCAGCACCCCGCACCTCCAGGAGATCATCGCCCGGGTTCTCGCCTCCCCCGCCGTCCAGCGCACCGACACGACGATCGCCCTTTCGACGCAGATCCCCTTCCGCATCGAGCCCCTGCTGAAAGCCGCGGTCACGCCGCCCACGCCGTAACGACCGGGCTCGGACGGAGCCCCCGATCGAGTAGCAAGGAGTCAGCCCCGCCGCCTCCCAGAGGAGATTGCCAAACCGCACGGCTCGCTCCACGAGCCCTCGGTCACCGAGGTCAGCGGCGCTTCGAAGTTGAACGGGGTCTCCCTCGTGACGCTTCCGTACAGCTCAGCGGTCACGGGACGCGGCACGAGCGGGAACTCCTCGGCCTCGCCACCCAGTTCGTCTGCGCCCCCTCATCGCGAAGGAGGATCCTCCCTGCGGGCACCCGCTCGCGGCCGCGCCCGGTGGCGGTGCGGGCAGCTCGACGACGACACGGAGTCCACCCGCTTGACGCGGGACGATGGCGAGGGATCCGTCATGTGCTCGGACGATGCTCTTGACGATCGCCAGGCCCAGGCCGACCCCTGCCTGGTCGTCGTGCACTCTTCCGGTGCCGCGTTGGAACGGCTCGGTGAGTGTCGCGACCACCTGTGGAGACAGCGTCTCGCCGGTGTTCTCGACAGTGAGCACCACAGTCTCGGGGCCGGCGCTGGTCGTGACCCACACGGTGCCCTTTTCGGGGAAGTTGTGCACGATCGCGTTGTGCACCAGGTTCGTCGTCATCTGCAGCAGGAGCGCTTGCGATCCGACAGCCGGGGTGATGTCACCGGAGGTCTCGATGGTGACACCGCGTTTCTCGGCGAGCGGGAGCAGCGTCTCGACGCCCTCTTCCACGAGTAGGGACAGGTCGACGGGCTCTCGGGTGCAGGACCTCTGGTCGGCGCGGCTGAGCAGGAGCAGCGCCTCGGTGAGGGCGATCGCGCGAGCGTTGACGCTGTGGAGGCGGTCGAGGAGTTCGCCGTGGTCGTGCGTCGGGTCATTGCGGGCCACGTCGAGCATCGACTGCGAGATCGCCAGCGGGGTGCGCAACTCGTGCGAGGCGTTGGCCGCGAATCTCTGTTGTTCGGCGACGTGCGTTTCGAGCCGGGCGAGCATGGCGTCGAAGGCGTCGGCGAGTTCGCGGATCTCGTCTCTGCGGCCCTCCAGCCGAATCCTGTGGGAGAGCGACCCGTTCGCGGCCATGCGTGCGGCGTCCGTGATGCGGGTCAGCGGGGCGAGCATGCGGCCGGCGAGGATCCACCCGCCCAGGAGGCCGAACACCAGCAGGAAAAGCAGCACCGTGCCCGCAGCAGGCGCGAAGTCCTGCAGGAGGATGAAGCGTTGGGGACGCGACCCCACGGTGGTCCTGATCACACCATCGACCCGCAGGAACACCCACACCGCCGCAAGCAGCAGGACACCGGCAAGCATGAGGAATCCGGCGTAACTGAGGGTGAGCTTGACGCGAACGCTCAACCCTCGTGCTCTACCCACCGTCCCCTCCCGCACGTTCAGTGTCCGGTCGCGTCTCGATTCGATACCCGACGCCGGGCACGGTGGCGATGATTTCGGGTGCGCCGAGTCGTTTCCGCAAGGCGGAGACGGTGATGCGGACGGCGTTGGTGAAGGGGTTGGCGTTCTCATCCCACGCCCGCTCCAAGAGTTCTTCGGCACTGACGACACCGCCTTCGGCGGCCACGAGGACTTCGAGCACGGCGAACTGTTTCCGGGTGAGCGCGATGTAGCGCCCGTCGCGGAAGACCTCGCGGCGGAACGGGTCCAGACGCAAACCTGCGATCTCCCGCACAGGCGGCCTGTTGTACGCGCGCCTGCGGTCGAGCGCTCTGAGCCTGAGCACGAGTTCTTTGAGCGCGAAGGGCTTCGTGAGGTAGTCGTCGGCGCCGAGTTCGAACCCGGTGGCCTTGTCGTCGAGCCGATCGGCAGCGGTGAGCATGAGGATGGGCATGCCACTGCCGGAGGCGACGATGTGCTTGGTTATCTCGTCCCCG
This sequence comes from Microbispora sp., assembly GCA_019689655.1. Lineage (GTDB taxonomy): Bacteria > Actinomycetota > Actinomycetes > Streptosporangiales > Streptosporangiaceae > Microbispora. Next base: position 4,091 of record JADGHC010000304.1, on the reverse strand, counting down.
GAGGGGCCGGGCACATCGCGGTCGAGGACGGCGATGTCGTAGGCGTTGATGCTCAACAGTTCCAATGCGGTGTCGCCGTCACCGGCGATGTCGGCGGCGATCGCTTCCAGGCGCAGGCCGTCGCGGATGGCTTCTGCCAGGTAGGGCTCGTCCTCGACGATCAGGACACGCATACCCCGAGGCTATGAGCCGGAGCATATCTTCGGCGTATCGAAAACCGCATACGTGCTGACAACACCGCGCCGCCTTGACTGCGGGCATGACCTACAGCGAACCTGCGCGAACGGCAGCCCACCGCGCAAGCGCGGTGCTCATCGATTCCCATCAGCCGGCCACTGCGGCTCGCGTTCGGCAGAGGCCGACACGATCAGTGACGTCTTCGATGCCGAACTTCCGGCCATGGCCGGCCGTGGTCCGGCTCTCCTCGAACTTCGCCCCGAAGCCCATCGGCAACGGCTGCCCGCGCACGTGTGCCGCCGCTACGCAGGAGCCGAGGACGCAGCAGTGACCGACTCTCGAAACGACCCGGCCCAGGGCCGGCTTCCGGCAATCGACGCCCGCCCCATGACGACCACCAGTCTGCACGTCACCCGGGAAACCGTGGCCGCCAGCGCGCGGAACCTGACCAAGATCTACGGCGAAGGCGCCACCGAGGTGCATGCCTTGCGGGACGTCAACCTCGACCTCCCACGAGGCAGGTTCACCGCGATCATGGGGCCGAGCGGGTCCGGCAAGTCCACGCTGATGCACTGCCTGGCCGGGCTCGACCAGCCCAGTGGCGGCACCGTTACCGTGGCCGGCACCGACCTCGGATCGCTCGATGACGACGCGCTCACAATCTTCCGCCGCGAGCACGTCGGCTTCGTATTCCAGTCATTCAACCTGCTGCCGATGCTCACCGCGGGCGAGAACATCCTGCTCCCGCTTGAGCTGGGTGGTCGCCGCATCGACGACGCGGTGCGGGAGCGCGCGCACATGCTCGCCGACATCCTCGGCGTGGCCGGCAGGCTTGGCCACCGGCCCGCGGAGCTGTCCGGCGGTCAGCAGCAGCGGGTCGCGATCGCCAGAGCGCTGATCACCCAGCCGGACCTGCTGTTCGCCGACGAGCCCACCGGAAACCTGGACAGCACCACGTCAGCGGAGGTGCTGGATCACCTGCGCCGGTCGGCGCGCGAACTCGGCCAGACCATCGTGATGGTCACGCACGAGCGGGACGCGGCGGCGTACGCCGACTACGTCGTCACTATGCAGGACGGGCGGATCATCTGATGCGTACCGTCTTCCTCGCGTCGCTGCGCATCCACATCCGCAGGTACGTGGCAGCGGCCATAGCGGTCGCCGTCGCGGTCGCCTTCGTCGTCGTGGTCGGCGTGCTCACGTCCGGGGCACACAGCGGACTCATGGACGGCCTGGGGGCGCCGTACCGCAATGCCGATTACGTGATCTCGGCGGCGGGGTGGCCCTCATCCGAGCTGGACCCGAAGACCGCGATCGCATACACCGAGCGACACGGTGAAAACGCGGCCGCGACCGGCCGGGCATCGCTGCCGGCACGCGCGAACGGCCGGCGGCTCTCCGAAACGACCGTGGGGCCGATCGCCACCTCGGAGCAGTGGCGCTGGCAGAAGCTCAGCTCGGGTCGCTATCCCGCGGGCATGGGCGAGGCGGTGGCGGACGTGTACTTCGCCCTGGCCGAGAATCTCGAGGTCGGCGACCGGGTGAGGATCGGCGAGGGTGCCGCCGCTCGCGACGTACGAGTGGTCGGTCTCGTGGAGTCGCCCTCGCCTCCGGCCCAGGCCTCGATGTACGTCACCTGGCCGCAGTTGCTGCAGTGGCGCGACCGGCTCCACGTGACCGCGGTGGCGGTGCGGGGGAAGGTAGGTCAGCTCCCGGAAGGCGCGAAGGCGCAGTCGCCGGACGGGTTCGCCGCGGAGCGGCTGGCCTATGTCCAGAATCGGGTGGACAGCCTCACGGTGATGCTGCTGTTGTTCGCCGCCACCGCGATCTTCGTCTCGGTCCTGGTCATCGCGAACACGTTTTCCATCCTGTTCGCGCAACGACTCCGCGACTTCGCACTGCTGCGCTGCATCGGCGCGACGCGGCGGCAGGTGGTGCGTTCGGTACGCCGCGAGGCGGCCGTCGTCGGGGTGCTCGCGTCGCTGACCGGGACACTGATCGGGATCGGTCTCGGCTACGGGCTGATCCCCCTGATCAACGCCCTTACGCCCGCCATCCCGTTGGGCACCGCCCGGCTGCCCACGCCCTGGCTGCTCGGGGGGTTCGCCATCGGCCTGGTGGTCACCATGGTCGCGTCCTGGTCGCCGACCCGACGTGTGGTGCAGGTGAGCCCTCTGGCGGCGCTGCGCCCGAATGCCCCGGTCGGCGTGCGGACGGCTGCCGGCCTGGTGCGGCTGGTGCCGGCAGCGATCCTCCTGGTCACCGGGCTGGCCCTGCTCGGGGTGGCGATGGCCCGGGGCAGTACGCCGGTCATGGTGGCAGGCGGCGGGGCGGTGTTCGCCGGCGTACTGCTCTTCGGACCGGTGCTCGTGCCCCACCTGGTACGGATCTTCGGCACACCGCTCGGTCCCGCCGGGCGACTGGCGACCAAGAACGCCGTGCGCAATCCGCAGCGAACCGCTACCACCACTGCCTCCCTGCTGGTCGGCGTCACCCTGACGACCGCCGTGCTCACCGGGATGGCCGCGTGGCGTTCGTCCTTGGCCGAGCAGATCGGCAGGGACCATCCCATCGATGTCACGCTCACCTCGCCCAAGGAGCCGGTCACCACCGACCTCCTCGACCGGGTGCGCCACACTGCCGGCGTGGAGCAGGCCATCGCGGTTGACGGCGCCGCGGCCCGAGTGGCCGGGCTCGGCAAACCGATCCCGGTTGTCGCCGCACCGGCCGCAGCACAAGTGGCCCGCGACGGAGGGGCGTTCGCCCGCGTCCGGCCGGGGATGATCAGAATCGACTCCGAAGCCTTCGGCAAGAACCTCGGCCTCCGACCCGGTGACCGGGTCACGGTACGCGTCGGCGACCGCCGAGCCCGGTTACGCGTCACGATCGGAACCGGGTGGGGCCCGGCCGGCGTGGTCGCGCCCGAGACACTGGCGACACTCACCGACGCCACCGAGGCGCATGTCATCTGGATCCGCGCCTCCCCCGGCGCCGACCCGGCTCGGCTCGGCGCCGACCTGGACGAGCTGGCGGACCCGATCGGCGCGACCGTCGAGAACGGGCTGCGGACCTGGGAGTCACTGGACCGGCAAGTGGCAACCTACACCTGGTCGGCGCTCGGCCTGCTCGGCATCGCCATCGTGATCGCCCTGATCGGGATCGCCAACACCCTGGGGCTCTCCGTGCTCGAACGCGCCCGCGAACACGCGATGCTGCGCGCGATCGGGCTCACCCGCAGGCAGCTACGGCGGATGCTGGCGGCCGAGGCAGTGCTGCTGTCAGTCGTGGCCACCCTGCTCGGCACCGTAATCGGCATCGGCTTCGCTTGGGTCGGCTACGAGACCATCGTGAAGCGGGCTATCCGCTACGCCACCATGCAAGTCCCGTGGTTGTCACTCGGCGCCGTCGTCCTCATCGCCGCTCTTGCCGGACTCCTTGCCGCTGTCCTGCCGGCACGCCGGGCCGCCAGGGTGACTCCAGCAGCAGGGCTATCCCTCGACTGACGCCTTCGTCGAGCGCCCGGCCGGATGGATAGGACGTCACTGGTGGTTGGCACGTCACCGCTGACCGATGGTTGGGACGTCACTGCGCCGGCCGGAAGCTCCGGTCGGCGCCAAGCCCGCCCGCTCCGCTGCGCCTTGGCTTCGATCCTCATGCCGCACCCCCGCGGTGCCGGTCGGCACCCTCGGGAAACGGTTCCCGGATACGCGAAAGCCCCGGCCAACCACAGCCGGGGCCACCGCGCCAAACCCAAGGAGAAAACCCCCGGGAAACATGGAAGGGGCCGCCCCGAACCGAGGCGGCCCCCTCCATACCAAAGAATGTCCGGCGGCGACCTACTCTCCCACACCGTCCCCGATGCAGTACCATCGGCGCTGGCAGGCTTAACTTCCGGGTTCGGAATGTAACCGGGT
>JADGHC010000303.1 GCA_019689655.1 Microbispora sp. | reverse complement strand
GCCGACCGAGACGAGGGTGACCCCGGCCCGGCGCATGAGCGCGACGTCCTCGGCCCAGACCTCCTCCGGCCACTGCTCCGGGTTGTAGTCCCCGCCGTAGCAGAGCCCGTCGACTCCCCTGGGCCACCGCATGCGCTCGCCCTTCTCTCAGCCCTTGATCGCGCCGATGATGACGCCCTTGGTGAAGTGCCGCTGCACGAACGGATAGATGAGCAGGGCGGGCAGCACGGCGATGGAGACGATGGCCATCTTGATCGCCAGCGTGGGGGGTGCGACGTGGCCGAAGCCGTTCACGCCCACGGTGGCCGTCGGCAGCGGGTTGGAGTCCACGACGTACGACCGCAGGACCAGCGCAAGCGGCCACTTGCGGGTGTCGTCGATGTAGAGCATGGCGTTAAACCACGCGTTCCAGTAGCCGACCGCGTAGAACAGGCCGATGACCGCCGTGACCGCCTTCGACAGCGGCAGCACGATCCGCCACAGGATGCGGAACTCCCCGGCGCCGTCGATGCGGGCGCTGTCGAGCAGCTCGTGCGGGATGTTCATGAAGAACGCGCGCAGCACGACGACGTTGAACGCCGACACGGCCGACGGCAGGATCAGCGACCAGTACGAGTCCTTCAGCCCGAGCGAGGTGACCATCAGATAGGTCGGGATCAGGCCGGGGAAGAACACGAACATCAGCAGCACGCAAAACAGCATCGGCCGGTGGAACAGCGTCCCCGGCCGTGACAGCGCGTACGCCCCGAGGACGCTGACGCCGAGGCTGATCGCGGTGCCCACGAGCGTGACGCCGGTGCTGACCAGCACCGCGCGGCTGACCACGCTGTCGGAGAAGATCTGGCGGTACGCGTCGAACGTGATGCCGTCCGGCACCAGGACCAGGCCGCCGACCCGGTTGACCGTCTCGGCCGGCGACAGGCTGGTGAGCACGATCGTGTAGAGCGGCAGCAGCACGGCGAGCACGATGAGCGCGAGCACCCCGCCCTTGCCGATCCGGCCCGCGACCGATCCGGGCTCCTCCCAGGGGGCGAGGCCGGACACCTTCTTCCTGCTCATGACCGCGAATACACCCCTCGTTCGCCCAGGGCGTGCGCCACCTTGTTGGCCACCAGGATCAGCACGAGCCCGACCAGGCCCTTGAACAGACCGGCCGCCGCGCCGTACCCGAAGTCGCCGGTACGCAGGCCGGACCAGTAGACGAAGGTGTCGAAGACCTCCGACACCTTGCTGCCGACCGCGCTGCGCTGCAGCATGAACTGCTCGAAGCCGACGTTCAGCGCGTCGCCGAGCCGCAGGATCAGCAGCAGCACGATGACCGGGCGCAGGCCCGGCAGCGTGATGTGCCACATCCGGCGCCATCGGCGGGCCCCGTCGACCGCGGCCGCCTCGTACAGGTTCTGGTCGATCGTGCTGAGCGCGGCCAGGAACACGATCGTGCCCCACCCGGCGTCCTTCCAGACCGTCTCGGCGGTGACCAGCAGGATGAACGTGTCGGAGTTCGTCATCCAGTCGATGCCGGAGTATCCGTGGTCGCGCAGGATCTGCGCGATGAGGCCGGCGCCCCCGAACATCTGCTGGAAGATCGCGACCACCAGCACCCACGAGAAGAAGTGGGGCAGATAGACCACGCCCTGGATGAAGGCCCGCAGCTTCCCGGACACCACGCTGTTGAGCAGCAGCGCGAGCGCGATCGGCACCGGGAAGTAGAAGACGAGCTGGAACGCGGTGATGCCCAGCGTGTTCACCACCGCACGCAGGAACTGCGGGTCGCCGAACAGCTCGGCGAAGTTGGTGAAACCGATGATGGGGCTGCCCAGGATGCCGCCGGTGAACGGGTTGTAGTCCTGGAACGCGATGACGTTGCCCAGCGCCGGGATCCACCAGAAGGCCGTGACGAGCAGCAGCATCGGCGCGGCCATGACCAGCAGCGGCCAGTCCCGGCGCAGCCGCGCCGAGAAGGGCGTCTTCCCGGGGCCGGCGGCCGGTCCGGCCGGGCTCTCCCCGGGCCGGACCTGCCGCGTCACACTCCTCGTGTCCGTGCCGGCGCTCACAGCCGCCCGTTCTCCCTGGCGACGTTCATGTAGAACTCGCGGGCCTCGTTGCCGCCTTGTTCCTGCCAGTCCTTGACGATCTGGGCCCACTCCGAGACCGGCCGCTTGCCGCGGAAGATCTCGTTCATCTTGTCCTCGGTCGGCTTGACCAGCGCGGCCATCTTGGACGGCCGCTCGACCCGGAGCCCGACGAACGGGTCGTTCTCCAGGTACTTCGAGGCCGTGGTCTGCCACGCGTGGTACGCCTCGACGTAGCCGGGGTACTGGTTCTCGGTGATCGCGCCGGGTCGCCCGGACAGGAACATGTACGTCGGGGCGAACTCCTTGCGGCCGAGCGCGGTCTGCTGGACCTGCCCGTCCTTCAGCACGAAGTGCTTGCCCTCGACGCCGTTGTTGACCATGTCGTACTCCTGCGTGCCGTACGGCGCGGAGCACCAGTTGGCGATGCCGAGCAGCTCACGGGTGCGGGCGTCGCCGAGGTCCTTCTTGATGAAGCAGAACATGCCGGCGGGCTCGTTGCGCCACACGATGATCTTGCCGCCCGGGTGGGCCGGATAGGGGTCGGCCGCCAGCACGTTGAACTTCGGGTTGCCGGGCAGGAACCGGCCCAGCAGCTCGTGGATCGCGCCGAGGCCGTCCTTGTACATGACGATCTGCCCGCTGCCGAACGGCTCCTTGTGGTCGGCGAACGCGTTGGCCACCACGTCCGGGTGCACGTATCCGGCTTGGAACAGCTTGGTCATGAGCTCGATGGACTCGAGGAACTCCGGCGTCTCGTACTTGTAGATGAGCGTGCCGTCGGGCTGCTTGCGCCACTCGCGCGGCACGCCGAACGCCCGCTGGAGCTCCTGGTCCATGCCGCCGAACGCCCAGCGCTTCTTCTTCGGGTCGGTCAGCTCCTTGCCCAGCGTGAGCAGGTCGTCGGCGCTGGCGGGCATGGGCAGGCCGAACTCGTCGAGGATGTCCTTGCGGACGAGCGTGGCGAACGGGTAGGGCGCGTTCTGCCAGGGGATGCCGTGGAGCACGCCGCCGAACACGCCGTACTCCCAGGCGGTGGTGTCGTAGTTGGCCAGCAGCGGGAACTCCTTGGCCTTGTCGCCCGCGAGATAGGGCGACAGGTCGGCGAAGAGCTTGTGCGCCGCCTCGGTGAAATGGGCGATGGAGTCGATGTTCCAGCCCGGAATCTGGATCATGTCCGGGACGTCGCCGCTGGCCAGCAGGGCGGTCAGCTTGTCGACGTAGGTGTTGCCGTCGGAGATGTTGAACCGTACGGCGCCGCCGAGGCGCTCGTTGACGGCGTCGTAGTAGGAGTTCTCGCCGAGGCCGGGCGGGATGGTGCCCCACAGCGGGGTCATCGCCGTCACCTCCTTGCCGCTGGTGATCGGCTTGGTGGTGACGGCCTGAACCATCGTGCCCGGCCTGGTCAGGAAGCCGGGTTCGACGAATTCCGAGGCGGGCAGGTCCGGCTTCAGGCCGGGCACCTCGAACGGGATGCGGGTGGGAACGAGGCCCTTCAGCTTGTCCGCGGCAACGGCGGTGCCCTTGGACGCTTCCTTCTTGGCCGCGCAGCCGGTGAGGCCCGCGGCGGCGAGCGCGCCGGCGCCGACCATTCCGAGGAATCCGCGGCGACTGAAGGCGCCGCCGGGGGGTTGACTCATTGGTGCGATCCTTCCGGACATGGGGGGTTTATCCCGGAGTCTCATCGACGCCACTTAGTTCGTCAATCGACCAAACAAATTAACCGGTCAGATGTGGTCGCGACAAGATTTCATGAAACATTCGTCGCGGTCGGGATCGCTCGCAAGGGCGGCCGTGGCGGCCCGCCGGCCCCGCCCGTGCGCCGTCGTCCGGCCGTCGCCACGGCGGCGTGACCGTCTGCCTGGGGTTTCCCATCCGGGGCGTGCGCCGTCGCGCCGGAGGGCTCGCGGAGCGGCATCCGCCCGGTCCCGTCCGCCGTTCCGCGGTGACCGGGCTCGCCGGCCCGGCGACCGCCGGGCCGTGGCGTCAGGCGCAGCCGACGCGCCGGGTGCTCAACGCGATGTCGTCCACCCAGACGTCGTACGCCGCCGGGGTGGGGTTCGGCTGATAGAGCTGCCAGCCGATCTTCACGGTGTCGAAGCGGGGGAACACGAAGTCCACGTCGTTGCCGCCGTGCTCATGGGTGGAGACGGTGAGGTCGGGCTGGGGGACGCCGTCGAACCACAGCGAAATCGCGTTGTCGGCGGGGTCCATCCGCCACTCGACGCACTGCCACACGCCCGCGCGCGCCGGAGCCGACTCGCGCCAGTTGGTCCAGTCGCCGGTCGGGCCGCCGTCCGCGCCGACCCCCCACAGGTCCTTGCCCAGGGTGGGGACGTACTGACCGCCGAGCGGCCGGACGATCTCCGGGCCCGTGCCGGTCGCCTCGATCAGCGTGTAGTGGGCCCAGTCGGGTGCGGTCGGGAACGCCTTGACGCGCAGCCGCAGGCGGCCGTAGAAGCCGTTGCCGGGCGGGGCGAAGTCGTCCACCTTGAGAAACGCCCGGCCGTTGCCCTCGGTGTGGACGTGCAGCGTCTTTTGGCCACGGGCGTCGCGTTCCACCGTGAGCGTGCCGTGCTTGGTGTCGACGCCCCACTTGAGGCTGGCCGCGCCGCCGACCGGCAGCGACTGGAAGTCCTCGCAGAACAGCGTGTCGCCCTTCCCGCAGGTCCCCGGCCCGTGGCCGGGCCGGTGATCGGGGCCGTGGGACGCGGAGGCGGCCGGAGTCACCGTGAGCGGCAGCAGGGCGAGGCAGGCCACGGGTAACAGTCGTCGCACGGCGCGCTCCTTTCCCGGTGACAACGGCAGACATAACGTACGGCATTTGGGAGCGCTCCCATAGAGGTGTGTGGAAGATCGATGAAAGGGACGCACCACGCGGATAATCTCCGCGCGGAAAGGATCTTTCCGGCGAATGTTTCTCCCGCTCGGCCCGGTGCTTTCGACAGCCCGAGCGGCGCGGGGCATGATGAACGCCGTGCCCGCCCCGCCCGACCGCCCGCACAACGCGCTGGATCTCGAAGACGCGCTGGACGCGTCGCTCGTGCGCTTCCCGGCGGCCGAGCTGACGCGGAGCGTCCGCACGCTCATCAAGCGGTACCGGGAGGGCTTCGACCCGAGCGCGCCCGTGCTGAGCTCGGAGGTCGCGGTCGCCGCGTACGCCGGGTATCGCATGCCGGCGACCCACAGCGCGGTGCGCGCGGCGCTGCGCCAGGTCGCCCTGCTCGCCCCCGGGTTCGCGCCGGCGACCCAGGTGGACGTGGGCGGCGGCACCGGCAGCGCGGTGTGGGCCGCGAGCGAGGTCTGGCCGACGCTGCGCACGGTCACCGTCCTGGAGCAGTCCCCCTCCGCCATCGCCTTCGGGCGGCGGCTGGCCGGGCGGGCGCCCGCCGCGGCCGTACGCGAGGCGCGCTGGCAGCAGGCGGTCGTCGACCGCGGCGTGCCCGTGCCCGCGGCCGACCTGGTCACGATGTCCTACGTGCTCGGCGAGCTGCCGCCCGCCGTGCAGGAGGACCTCGTGGGGGCCGCGGCCCGGCAGGCCGGGATGCTGGTGATCGTCGAGCCCGGCACGCCCGCCGGGTACGCCCGGATCGCGGCGGCCAGGCGGCTGCTGACCGGGCTGGGCCTGCATCTGGTCGCCCCCTGCCCGCACGACGGCGAGTGCCCGATCATCCCGGACCGGGACTGGTGTCATTTCGCGGTCCGCCTCAACCGCACCGCCCTGCACCGGCGGATCAAGGACGGCACGCTGAGCTTCGAGGACGAGAAGTTCTCCTACATCGCGGCGTCGGCCCGGCCGTGGCCGCGCGCCCGGAACCGGATCCTGCGCCATCCGCTCAAGCGCAAGGGCCTGGTCACGCTGCGCCTGTGCACGGCCGAGGACGGGCTGGCCGACCACACGGTCTCCAAGCGGCAGGGGGAGACCTACCGCGAGGCGCGCGACGTGGTCTGGGGCGACGCCTGGCCCTAGCGGTCCAGGGGCGTGGCGGCGATGGTGACCGCGATGTTCTGCGTCAAGACGCAGTTCCTGATCCGGTGGCAGTAACCGTCCGCCACGCTGGTCGCCCCGCCCGCCGTGCTGGCCGCCGTGTGCTGGCGCCCCCGGTTCCGCATGGGACTCTGCAGGAAGACGATGCTCCGGTTGCGGATGCCGTTGCCGACGGAGACCGGGCCGTCCCCGTCTCCCCGCCCGGCCCGCGCGGTCGCGGGAGCGGCGAGCACGACCTGCGCCGCGGCCGCCACGAGGACCGCGGCGAGCAGGGGGAAACGCCGCGACGCGCCACGTGCCATTCGCCACCCCCGTCCGCCCGTGCGCCGCCCGCCCGCGAGGCGAGCGGCGGCCGTTTTCCGGATGGTCACACCGTAACCTTCGGCGGGGTCCGAGGGTGTGCCACCGAGCGCGTGTCTCACCGCCCGGTCGCGTCAGCGTCGTCCGTTGAAGCCGATCACCCTGGGGGAGCTCTGGTTGCGGCCGACGAGGTTCAGGGCACCCCCGCACCCGGGCTTGCGGCGCATGCAGTTGGAGGCCTGGGTGTTCACCGACGCGTCCACTCCCGCGATGACCTGCTGGGTGCCCGTCAGGTTCCGCTGGCTGCCGACGAGCAGCGAGTTCAGGTTGTTCTGGCCGTTGTTGACCACATACCTCGAGCCGACGCCGTTTCCGTCGCCGCCGCCGCGTCCCCGGCCCGCCGCCGCCTCCGCGTACGTGGGGGAGAGCGCGACGCCCGCGCCCGCGAACGCCAGCGTGGTCAGCGCCAGCAGCCGCACCGCCCGGCCGGTGCGTGCGTGCCGCCCCCTGTGACGAGCCATCGTCGTGTGTGCCTTTCCCCCGTCTGCCTGCCGTGGAGATCCGCGCGCGGACCTGCCGGGCATCTACCCGGGGGAGGCACGCCCGTCACGGCCGCTGAACGAGGATTAACCGCTCTCTGGTGATTTGCCGGATCTTCTGGCCTCTTTTCCGGCCTCCGGGGGATTCACCTCGATCTCCCGGTTCGACGCCCACATGCGCTGCGTCACGTCACAGAAGCGGGACCGCCTTCCGCAGTTGGTGCTCTGCGCGTTCGCGACACCGGCGACGCCCACCGTCCGCTGCTGGATGCCGGTCCCGTTTCTCGCGCTGCCCACCATCAACTGGCCGACGTTGCGCACTCCGTTCGCCACGCGGATGGTGGTGCTGTTGCCGTTGCGGTCGCCGTGCCCGGCCGTACGGCCGGCCGCCCCGGGCCCCGCGGCGGCCCCGGGCGGCGCCCCCGCGCGGGGCGCCCCCCCGCGCGG
>JADGHC010000302.1 GCA_019689655.1 Microbispora sp. | reverse complement strand
CCCTCGACGGGGGTGAAGTCGGCCGACATGCGGTGCCCGCCGACGCGGGCCTTGCCCTTGGTGATGGGCCGGCCCGGCAGGAAGCCGGTGAGCTCGACGGTGTCGCCGTTCAGCCGCACACCGGTGAGCTGGGCGCGGGTCGGCTGGTAGACCACCTGCAGCGCCTTGTCGGAGGTCCACACGGGCCGCACCCACCAGCGCGGGCGCACCTGCAGCCCGGCCGGGCGCTCGGTGCGGCCGATCACCGGGCCGCGCAGCACGCCCTTGGCGCGGGCGGCACGGCTCCAGATCACGATTTCGGCCCGCCAGGTGGTGGTGTCCTTGACGATGTGGCGGCGGCGCAGCACCCGCTTGGTGCCGCGTACCAGGGCCCGCACCGCGGCGCGCCAGCGCAGGGCGAACGGATGCAGCTCGGCCGTGAAACCGGCCCAGTCGTAGTTGCATCCGGGCTCGCGGGCCGCGTGGGTGGCCTCCGGACGGTAGATCCTGCGGGTCTTCATCGTGACCCGGGGCAGCCAGCGGGGGCCGCGCAGCACGACCGTGGCGCGGTTGAACCGCCTGCTGCGGACCGACAGGCCGGCGATGTAGGCGTGCCCGGTCACCCGCAGCCGGTTGCCCACCCAGCTGATGTCGTCGATCTGGGTGACCGGCACGAGATCGGCGGCCCGCAGGCGCAGCAGCGAGGGATCGCCGACCTCCACCGGCAGCTCGGCGTACCAGCGCAGGCCCCGCCGGACCCGGCGGGAGGGCTCGGCCGCGGCGGCGGCGAGCTTGACCAGCGCGTCGCCTTCGGCGAGCGCGGCCGGGTCCTGGGTCTCGATCAGATGGCAGGCCACCCGCCGGCCGACCGGAAGCTCCCGCTTGACCTTCGGGTCCACCTCCGCGAGGTACGGCCGGAGCGCGTCGATGGCCTGGCGGCGGCGGGCGGGCCCGCGCTTGGCCGCCGCGTCGAGACGCAGGCCGAGGGGACCGACGATCGCCTCGCGGTCGAGCTCACGCCGTTGCGCGGCGCTCAGCCCCTCCGCGCGCACGAGCGCGACAAGCGCCTCAATAGGCTCGCCCCGGTCGAATAGCTCCTGGACAGCCCGCAGTCGTTCGGCGACGGCGTCGCTTGTGGGTGCGGGTGTCATACGGGAGGCACCACCCTTCGCCAGACTTGTGTTCAGAAAATGGTAATGCCCTCGGGCCAGTGCCAGACCTGACTCTGAGAAGCCTGTGGATTTCCTGTGAATCGCCGGGTGACGCCCCTGTGGCACGGGGTGACGAGCGGCAGCACGCCGGGGTCACGGCCGCGATCTAACCGATCTCGGCGCAACTCGTCAGCTTCCTTGTCAGGGTCGGCCGGCGGCCGCGAGAAGGCGCCCGGGACCGGCCGCAGAGCCGATTCACGACGCCGGTCTTTTCCTTCGGATGCCGTACCCGGCCGCGCACCCGGTGAGAGCCTCCGGCGGCCGGCACGCCGCGCTCAGTCGCGGCCGTCCCACCGCGCCGCGCGCATGTCGGCCCGGTCGCCGCGGAGCGGAGTGCCCTCCTCACGCCACCGGGCCAGGCATTCGGCCTCCAGGCCCGCCGCGGGAGTGCCGTCGGCGTGGATCACCCGCCACCACGGCACGGCTCCGCCCCACAGGGACATCACCCGGCCGACCTGACGAGGGCCGCCCTCACCGAGATACTCGGCCACGTCCCCGTACGACATCACCTTGCCGCGGGGGATCCGCTCGACCAGGTCGAGCACCCGTTCGGCGTACGGCGGCGGCTGGCCGCGGCCGTCCCTCACGCGCTCCACTCGGTCGGCCCGGCCGCCAAGATCTCGTCCAGCTTGCCGAACTCGTAGGTCGACGATCCGTTGATCTGCTCGACGACGCCGTTCCTGATGCCGTACGCCTCGCCGTCCTCGCCCACGAGCCGGGCCCCCATGAGGTCGGTGAGACGGGCCAGCTGGGCCACATGCCAGTCCGACCCCGGCTGACCGTAAAGCCGGCCCGACCAGGTCGCGATCGAATGCACGGAGTCGCCGTGGCGCGCGACGACCTCGCCCGCCTCCTGCGACCCACGCAGCTCGAAGCCGGCCTGTGCCGAGACGCTCGCGAGTTCGGCGTAGGCGAGCGGTGCATCACGCTCTACGCGCAGCTCGTACCCCATGAGCCGCGACCTTAGCGAATCTTGACCCGGCCTTGTCACCGGAAACGCGAACGACGGAGGGACCGCGTCCGAAATGCTGCAGAACGGCAGCCAACGCGTGATCACCGGTCACCGGCGGCGCAGCGCGACGACGCCCGCGCAGAAACCACCGATTCCGAGCAGGACGGCGATGCCGTAGATCCAGAGCCTAACCGGATCCGGTCCCGGGCGCGCGGGAGCCCGCGAAAGAGTGCCCTTGCCGAAGTGCGCGTCGTCCCGGACCGACGCGGCGGCGCCGTATCCGGTCAATTCCCCGGCCTTTTGCAGGGCGGCCGCCGCGTCCACTACGCCGAATCCGACTTTGTCGTCATATCCCGCGGACGGGTGAGGCCGGGAGGTTGATGTCAGGGCACGCGACACCAATTCCGGCGGCAAATCCGGATATTTCGCCTTTATCAGTGCGATAGTTCCCGCGACGAGCGCGCTGGCCACTCCCGTTCCGGACGCCGTCCCCGTACGCCCGCCGGGAAGAGCGACGGGCACCCGGTCGCCGGGGGCCGCCACGAGGACCGAGAGGTTGTCGCTGCTGCCCGCGGTCTTGGCGCCCCGGCGGTCGACGGCGGCGACGCCGACCACCCCGGGATAGCCCGCCGGGAACGCCCAGTAGGAGGTGCCGTTCTCCCGGGCGTAGGACGACCGGCCCGCGTCCCCCACCGCCGCCACGAGCACGACGCCCCTCGCCAGCGCGAAGGAGACGGCGTCCCGCTCGGCGCGGTCCACCGCGTACGCGGGGATGGGCAGACAGATGACCTTGGCTCCCCGGGCGACCGCGTAGCGGATGCCGCGTGCGATCGGGCTGTCCCGCGGCTCCTGGGCGGGCGCCTCCCCCGGCGGCCGACCGGCGGAGCCGCCCCGCGGCCGCGCCACGGGCACGGACAGCACGCGGGCCTTCGGCGCGACCCCGGAGATCCCCCCGTCGGACCCGCTCGCGGCGATCGCGGAGGCCAGGGCGGTCGCATCCTCCTCCGGTTTCACCGTCTCGTCGCCGAACGCCGTGCCCGACATGTCCGGCCCGCGCTCGACCCGGCCGGCCAGCTCGGGCAGGCCGGTGTCGGGCTGCCCGCCGCCGAGCAGGGCCACGGTCACCCCCGCACCCTTGCTGATCTTCCACGCGGCGACGGCGTCGACGGCGTCGAGCGCCCACCGCCGGCCGTCGTCCCCGGGCGCCGCCGCCCAGGCAGCCGGTCCGGTGCCCATGAGGACGGCCGTCAGGGCCAGGCCGAGGGCGGCCGGCCTCAGCACACGTTCCCCTGGGTGCATCGCGGCACGTCCGGGGGCTCTCCGAGGGCGCGCGCGATGCGCCCGGCCACGGTCTCGGCCAGGGGCGACATCTCGCTGTTCACCTGTTCCTCCAGCGGGACGGAGGCACGCGTCCTTCCGTCGGTGTACCCCACCGCGGAGAAGACGATGTACGGCCCCGCGCCCACCCATCCGGTCCGCTGGCGCTGGGCCGCCCCGAAGATGTCGGTGATCGTGCCGGGGAAGGCCACGGGCCGCACGCCCACCCGGTCGTCCACGGGCAGTTCGCCCGCCGCGTCGTCGCGGGCCTGCTCGCTCGGCAGTACGGCGACGCCCACGGTGACGGCGAACGTCGAGGTCTGATCGACATAGGTGGCCCGCAGCACGGCCTGGCAGCCGTGCTTGCGCAGCACCGACGCCACCGGCGAGTCGACCGCCGCCGCGCACTCCGACTCGGGGGCGATGCCGACCCTGCGGGCGTACTGCTGGACGCGGCCGAGCCCCGTGTACGGAAGCTCCTCGGGGAAGACCATCCCGGCGGGCCAGGCGCGCCACCGCCGGGCCACGTCCTCGGCCACGTAGCGGGCGCGTTCTGCGCCGGTGAGCGGCCGGGACCGGTTCTCCTGGATCAGCCCGACCGATCCCAGCAGCACGTTCACCGCGGCGACGGCGAGGACGACGCCCATGATCGTGAGGTACAGCGAGCGGAAGCGGATGCCGCGTTCGAGTTCCGCCCGTTCCCTGGCCGCCCGCGCGGCGGCGGCCCGCCCCCTCGACCCCGTCCAGGGCCGCGCGCGGGCACGGCGGGCGGACGCGCCGAGCGGCAGTGCCCCCTTGGCGACCTTCCGAAGCCCGGCCCGCCCGAGGCCGGCCCGCCCGAGGCCGGACGGCGTCCGCGCCGTCTGCGGGATGCGGGGCTGCTCGGGCGGCATACTCCGATGCTACGTCGGCAGGCCCGTCGGCCAAGGTGCCGGCGGCAGCGCGTCGTCCTCCTCCTGCCGTCTGCGCGCCCGTCTGGCGAGCACGAACAGCACGGCGAGACCCGCGCCGGAGCCGGCGAACGCGGCGAGCGCGATGCCGCCGTAGAGGAGGATCGCCCCGGTGTCGCGCCGTACGACCACGATCGGCTCCCGGACGTCCGCCGCGGAGCGCACCGGCCGCGAGGGGCTCTGCACGCCCGTCCCCGACGCCGTGATCTTGTGATGGGCGAGGGTCGCCGCGACGCTCAGCGCCCGGTACGCGTTGACCACCCCGAACCCGGTGCCGGTGTTGTACGGCCCGCGGCGGGCCGGCGACGACGCGAGCGCCTGCGCCACGAGGGCGGGCGGCATGTGGGGGTAGCGCGACTTGATGAGCGCGGCCACCCCGGAGACGAGCGCGGTCGCCTGGGAGGTCCCCCGGCCGACCCAGTACTCGTCGCCCGGTCCGGCCCCGAGGACGTCGACGCCCGGCGCGGCCACCATCACCGAGGAGTTGCGGTTGGAGAACGAGGCCCGCCGCAGCGTGGAGGTGACGGCGGCCACCGAGATCACGCCGGGGATCGCCGCGGGGTAGGAGTACGGCGCGGTCCGCTTGCCCGCGCCGTTGTTGCCCGCCGCGGCGACGAGGACGACGCCCTTGGAGATCGCGTAGCGGATCGCCGCACGCTCCTCCTTGGTCGGCACGTCCTTCGACAGCGACAGGTTGATGACCTCGGCGCCGTGGTCCACGGCGTACCGGATGCCCTTGGCGACCACGCCCTCGTACCGCGCGTCGGAGTTGAACGTGCGGAACCCGGGCTCCTCGTCCTCCAGGATCACCCGTACGGACAGCACCCTGGCCTCCGGCGCGATGCCGATGATGCCGTCGGCGCCGCCGGGGCCGTGCCCGTGGCCGGCGATGAGCGAGGCCATGTAGGTGCCGTGCAGGCGCACCGGCTGCACTCCCCGGGGGTTGGCCCCGGCCGTGAAGTCCTTCCCGGTGATGACCGACCCGGCGAGGTCGCGGTGATCGGGATCGACCCCGGAGTCCAGCACCGCGACGGTGACGCCCCTGCCCTTCGTCAGCCGCCAGGCGTCGTCGACGTCGAGGGTGCGCAGCACGTCCTGCTGGCTGAGCCGTACGTCGTCCGCCCGGGCCGGGCCCGGGACGAGGAAGGTGCCCGCGGACAGGGCCAGCGCGGCGGCGGACGCCGCGAGGACCTTGCGGCGGAGCACCGTCAGCACTGCCACTCCTTGGCGGCGCAGTCCGGGGACGCCGGCGCGGTGAGATTCGCGCCGATCTCCTTGGTCATGTCCCCGACGAACGCGAACATGGTCTCCCGTTGCTCTCCGAGCGCGCGGGCCGGACGCCCGTCCACCTGTCCCGCCGTCGCCATCACGAGGTACGGCCCGGCCGCCTGCAGGGTCAGCGACTGACGCCCGCTCGCGGTGAAGCGGTCGGTCACGGTGCCGGGGAACGCGAGGGCGCGCAGCCCGGGGGCGGCCGACCCGTCGCGGGGGAAGGCGAGGAGGGCCGAGCGCGCCTTGAGCTCGTCGGGAAAGGCCGCCACGCCGATCGTCACCACGATGCCCTGCAGGGCGTCGATGTAGGTGGCGCGCAGGATCGCCCGGCAGCCGGCCGCCTTCATCCGGCCGGCGACGGCCGCGTCGACGGCGCCGCGGCAGTCGGTGCGCGGGGAGATGCCGACGCGCCGCGCCAGCTCACGCCCGCCCTGCTCGCTCGTGTAGGGCAGGGTGGCGGGGAAGATCCGGCCGGCCGGCCAGCGCTGCCACCGCAGCGCCGTCTCGGCCGCCTGGGCCTCGCGCAGCTCCGCGGCGCTCGGTCCTCTGGTCAGCTCGGTGACGGCCGCGCTGGCCGCGATTCCACCGACGATCGCGCAGCCGAGGGTGATCGCGGAGGCCACGGCCACGGCCGGCCAGGTCCGCGTCTCACCCACCACGCCTCCGTTCCCGTCGCGGCCTCCTTCCCCCAGCGACCTTAACGCGACCTACCACCCGTCTTCCCCACAAATGCCGCCGAAAGTACTTGACGCTTTGGAAAGTGAAAAGTACTTTCCGGGATGGAAAGAGGTGGTGGCACGCATGAATCCCGAGGAAGCGGCGCGGAGCCTGGCGACGATCCGGCAGACGCAGGCACGCGCCATGCGGGCGCCGTCCTGGCTGCCCACCTGGTTCATCACCGGCATCGGGCTGCTGATCACCGCGATCCTGACGGTCGCCGAACCCGGGCGGCTGCCCGTCCCGGCGATCGTCGCGGGCGTGCTGTCGCTCGGCGCCGCGATGGTGGCCCTGAGCGTCGTCTTCGCGAAGACCCGGCCGATCACCGTCCGCGACCGCGGGGCCCGGCGGGCCTACTGGGCCGTGTACGTGCCGTGGCTCGCCTGCGGCATCCTGCTGAGCTACGCGGTGTCGTTCCCCCTGTCGTGGGCGCACGTGCCGTACGCCGCGGCGTACGGCGGCCTGGCGATGACCCTGTACTTCGCGGTGGGCAGCCGGCCGGTCTCCCGCGCCATCGCGCGCCGGATGGCCCGCAGGTTCGAAGAGAGCCTGTGATGGAGCCCGGCTGATGGAACTCGATCCCGTCATCCACGCGCCCGCCCGGCTGCAGATCGTCGCGCTGCTCGCGGCGGCCGAGGAGGCGGAGTTCGGGTTCGTCCGCGACACCATCGGCGTCAGCGACTCCGTCCTGTCCAAGCACGGCAGCGCGCTGGAGAGCGCCGGATACGTCACCGTACGCAAGGGATACATCGGCAAGCGGCCCAAGACGTGGTTCAAGCTCACCGACAGGGGGCGGGCGGCGTTCACCGCGTACGTGGCCACCCTGCAGCGCATCGTGGCGCCCAGCGGGCTCAGCCTGGTGCCCGGCGAGCACCGGTAGCGCACATCGCAGAGGGGAGGGCCGGGTCGTCCGGCCCTCCCCTCCCGCCGCCCCGCCCGGGGGGCCCGCCGCGGCGGCGAAAGTTTTGTTGCG
>JADGHC010000301.1 GCA_019689655.1 Microbispora sp. | reverse complement strand
ATCTCCCCGCGAGTCTCCTCGTGGGGCTCGGCGGCGCCGGCGGCACGGACCCATTCGACGGCCGCGTCCGGTACGGCCCGCGGCTCCCAGGCGGCCAGCACACGCAGGGCGGCACGCCTGACCCGGGTCACCCGGTTGACCAGCGCGACCCGGATCAGCGGCAGCCCGACCCCCGGGAAGCGGCCGAGGCCGCCGACGACGGATTCCAAGGCGTGGTCCGCGGCGGCGTCGGGGCCGAGGCCGAGATGCTCGTCCGGGCCGTTCGCCAGTTCCTCCAGCGGCAGCAGCCGTTCGGCCAGGGAGGCGACCTGCCGTCGTCGGGCGGGTCGTCGGGAAGCCGGAAGGCGTCCTCGGGCCAGGGCCCGGGGCCGTACCGGACAGACATCGCGAGTGCGTGTGCGAGGAAGGTGGGCCGATCGTCGACGGGATCGTCGCCCAGCTTCCATGTGCCGGCGTTCATCGGCCGGGGCGGTGGCCGCCCTTCCCATAGATCATGGTCGCCATGATGGCCGGTCTTCCGTTACCGAGGCAATCGATTTCCGCGGCGAGATCGATGAAACGGCGCTCGGGGTGTCCGCGGGAGACTTCGACGCCGCGCCCTTTGCCTTGTGTAGTTCGGTGAACAGGTGTTCCCACCGCTGGCGGATGTGCTCGATGTCGTAGCGGGCGACGGACGCTTTGGCCGCGGTGCCGAGGGCGTGCCGCAGCGAGGCGTCGGTGATGAGCGAGTCGATGGCGGCGGCGAGTTCCGGAACGTTCCCGGGAGGGACCAGCAGCCCGTCGCGTCCGTGGGTGATGATGTCGGCGGGGCCGCTGGGGCAGTCGAAGCTGACGGCGGGCAGGCCGTGGGCCATGGCCTCGATGAGGACCATGCCGAAGCCTTCGTATCGCGAACTGAAGGCGAATATCGCGCCCTTGGCGAGCTCCCGTTCCAGAGTGGTGGTGCCGCCCATGAGGAAGACGTGGTTGTACAGGTGCAGGCGATGGATCTGGCGCCGCAGCTTGGCGTGTTCCCTGCCGTCTCCGTAGATCCGCAACTGCCAGTCGGGGTGCTTTCCGGCGATGGTGGCGAATGCCTCGATCAGCAGGTCGAAGCCTTTCTGCCGGGTGAGACGTCCGGCGGCCACGACGATCTTGCCGTCCAGGGCGGCGGGCGCGCGCTCGGCCGGGGTGAGTGCGTTGGGGATGGTGGCCAGGCGGGTTTGCGAGTCGTCCAGAATGGTGTGGTATTCGGCGGCGTCGGCTTCGGTGAGGGTCACGACGGCGTCCAGCCGGGGATACCAGCGGGCGATCTCGTCGATCAGTTCGGGCTTGTGCGAGCGCAGGTACATGTGTTCCTGGGCGACGCGGATGACGTGGGGCGGCGCGAAGCGGGCGGCGAGCAGGTTGAGCGCCGGGCGGGTAGTGACCAGCACCCCGCCGTCCAGGGACCGCAGGAAACGTGTGATCGCACGATCGCTGATCGTGCTGAAGGTGGCGTAGCGCACCTCCGACGGCGGGACCAGCCGGCTGGGCCGGTTGCCGAGCCAGGCGCGGATCGGGTGCCGCCAGCCGGGTCCGCGCAGATCGACCAGGGCACGCAGCCGGACCCGGGGATCGAGGGGGAACTTCGGGTTGTCCCGGTTCCGGAACACGCTGACCAGTTCGACGTCGTGGTGGCCGGCCATGGCGTTGGCCTGGTTGATGACGGTGCGGATGGTGCCGCCCATGCCGTAGGCGTTGGCGAGCAGGTAGCGGATCTTCATTTCGCGGCTCGCCGGCAGATCAGCGACAGGTTCGCGTGGTCGGTGTAGTACGGCTTGACGCTGACCATGCCCGCCGGGGTGTGCCCGGTCTGGGCGGGGAAGGTCATGACCTTCTTCTTGTTGGGGATGTCGTCCAGATGGCGTCCCACCCGGAGGAGTCGCGGGCATCCGGGAACGGTCAGGTGCAGGTCCCAGATCCGGCGGTTGGCGGTCCCGGCGAAATGGGAGGCCGAGGCGATCAGGGCGATGTCGCAGGAGGCCTCGAACCGGGTGTCGGTCAGTCTCGCCGGGCAGGTGAGCGCCACGGCGGGGTGATCGCGGTCGGTGAGGACGAGGGTGCCGGCCGACGCGGCCGGACCGGTGCCGCCACCTGCGATGTGCCCGATCACACGAACGTAGCCGTCGCGTGCCCATACCTGCTCGACTTCCGCGTGCCCGGGTTCCATCAGGGCCTCCAGTGGGTGCATGATTGAGCGAGGATTTACTACCGCGATAGTAACTACTACCGCGATAGTACATAATGGGCAGGGAGGGCCGGTACATGACCAGCGGCGAACGCAACGACAGACGGCCGGCGGGAGGGCTGGAAGACGAGGTGCTCGCGGTGCTGTGGGCGGCGTCGGGGCCGATGAGCCCGGCCGAGGTCCAGGCCGAGCTCGGCGGCCAGTTGGCGTACACGACCGTGATGACCACGCTGGCCCGGCTGGAGCGCAAGGGCCTGGCGACGCGGGAGCGTTTAGGCCGGGGATACGTCTACTCGCCGGCGGTGGACGAGGCCGCTCACACCGCTGACGCCATGAGGGACCTGCTGTCGCGAAGGAGCGACCGGGCCGCCGTGCTCGCCCAGTTCGTCTCCCGCCTGTCCCCCGACGACGAGGAGACGTTGCAGCGGTTGCTACGCGAAACGGGCGACTGACATGCGGATCACCGTGTACCTGCCGTTGGTCGTCTCGGCGCTGCTCGGGCCGGCCATTTCGCCCTTGGGGCGCCGGCTGCCCCCGGCCAACGCCACCCGGTTGCTGGTCGCGGCGGGTATGGCGTGTGCGGTGAGTTCCGTTGCCGCTCTTGCCCTTCTGGCCGGTACGTACGTCGGGCAGGTGCCGCTGGTGGCCGCTTTGGGCGATTGGTCCGCCCGCCTGGTGCACAGCCTCGACCCGGTGCCGCCGCTGATCGGCCAGCTTGCGCTGCTGGCGCTCGGGGGTGTCGGTGTTTCAACCGTGAAGACTCTGGTGCACAACGGTTTGGCCTTGATCCGGTCGGCACGCACCTGCCGGCAGACGCGGAGCGGCCCGGGCGGCCTGGTGGTCGTGGACGATCCCCATCCGCGGGCATGCGCCCTGCCCGGCGGCCGGTTCGGAGTTCACGGCCGCATCCTCGTCACCACGGGAATGTTGCGCGCCCTGAGCGCCGAGGACCGCCGGGTTCTGCTCGCGCACGAGCGAGCCCACCTGCGCCACTGCCATCACCTGTACCGGGCCGCGGCCGCCGTGGCCGCCGCGATGAACCCGCTGCTCGCCGCCTTGCCCCGGGCCGTGGAGTACGCCACGGAACGCTGGTCCGACGAGCAGGCGGCCGAAGACGTCGGCGACCGGCGCGTCGCCGCCCGCGCCATCACCCGGGCGGCACTGGCCGCCACGAGGTATGCCCGGAACGCTGCCGCTCCCGTCATGAAGTTCAGCGACAACGACGTACCGGCCCGTGTCCGGAATCTGCTGACCGCCCCGCCCCGTCACCATCCCCTGCTGGGGGCCATACTCGTCGTGACCGCGGTGGCCTGCCTGACCGCCGTCAACGAGGCGTGCGCCGACACCGAAACGATTTTCAAGCGAGCGCTCTATCCGCCGGCGGTCGCGCTGGGCGCGCACTCCTCGCCCGCCGCCCACTCTCTCGGCACACCGATCAGCGCCCGCAGGCGCGTTCCGCCGGCTCATCGCGGCTAGCCGTGGAGGCCCGTGCGCACCCGGCGGCTCACCGGTGATCGTCGCGGTTCCCGGACCGGTGACGATCGCGCTGGTCCTGCTGCAGCTCGTGGCGGTGGTGGCGGCGTGGTTCGCCTGGCCGGCGGTCGCCGCCGTCGTGGTGACCGTGCTGGCCGTGATCACCGTGGTGCTCGAACTGCCCCGCTGGCGCTGGCTCGCCTCCCGGTGAGAGTTCCTTCATCCGGGTGCTAAACGCCGGGCTCCGCTCGGGCCTCCAGGCCGGCCAGGGTGACCGTGACCAGGCGGTGGATCGCGTCATGGTTGTCGGCTGTGCCGGCCGCGGTGAGGGCGTGCAGGCAGTAGTCGGCCAGTTCCCCGGCCGTCACGTCGTCACGGACGTCCCCGTCCCGTGCGGCCTCGGCGATCAGGTTCTCCACGAACTCCCGTAGCCGATGCCGCGCACGGTCGACGTGCTCACTGCGATGCAGCAGTGCGGCGAGCTCACCGCCGTGGTGGCGTGCCGAGTGGTGCTGGATCTCGGCGAAGGTCTGCAAGGCGGCCCGCAGGCGTACGACGGCGGGCTCGGCCGGGTCGGCCGCCGCGGTGAGCCGGTCGAGATGTTCGGTGATCTGGCGTTCGTGCCACGCGGTGAGGACGGCCTGGGCGTCGGGAAAGTACTTGTACAGCGTCGCGCGCCCGACGCCGGCGCGTTCGGCGATCTGAGACATGGTCAGCGAGACCAGTCCGCGCTCGGCCACCAGTGCCGCCATGGCGTTCATGGCGGCGTCCCGAACCGCCGCACGATGCGCGTCGATCGTCTCGGTCCACAGCTTGGGCACTCCCAGATCATACAGACCGTCCCCTTGCGAGACATAGTGGCATTGCCGTAGACACTATGTATCGATAAATTCGATCGCCCGGACAACCGTCCGTGTTGTCTCGAAGGAACGGACACCTCTCATGCGAAACGAAACCACCAGCCGGTACCACGGCGCCGCCGCCCCACACGGCATGGACACCGAGCACCCGAACTGGGACGAGATCTACGCCCGTGGGCCGCGATGGGACATCGGCCGCCCTCAGCCGGCGTTCCTCGCTCTCGCCGAGTCCGGCGCGATCTCCGGGCGAGTCCTGGACGTCGGCTGCGGAACCGGCGAACACGTGCTGATGTGCGCGGCCCTCGGCCTCGACGCCACCGGCGTCGACATTTCGCGCGTCGCGATCGACGCCGCGGAACGCAAGGCGTACGAACGGGGACTGAACGCCCGGTTCCTCCGTCACGATGTCAGGCGACTGGCCGAGCTCGGCGAGTCTTTCGACACCGTGCTGGACAGCGGGCTGCTGGTCCACGTCATCAACGACGAACAGGATCGCGTCGCCTACCTGCAGGGGTTGCGGGCGGTGGTGCGGCCCGGTGGCCGCTACTTCGTCCTGTGCTTCCGCGGCCCCCGGAACGGCTCGGGACCACGGCACCTGGTGTGCGAGGACGTCACCGCCTGCTTCACCGAAGGCTGGCGCGTGGACGCGACCGAGGAGACCACCCTCGACAGCCTCACCGACGAGGACGGCATCCCGGCGTGGCTCATCGCTCTCACGCGGATCTGATCCTCGCCGTCACCACCGCCGATCCCTCCACCGGAGACGAGTCCCCGATGCCAATCCTGCGCGCTCACATCCAGACCGAACGGGCCGGGCGCTACCTCGCCCAGTTCTGCACACACGCGGCCGCCATGGGCGGCGGCCGCATCGCCCGGCTCCACCCGTACGGACCGGCCGCTCACCGCGAGGTGCGGGTGACCGCCGAGTGGTCCGACACCAGCGGAACCGTCACCTTCACCCCATGGGGCGAATGCACTCTCACCGCCGGCACCGGCACCCTCACGGTTCGCATCGACGCATCCGACGAGGAAGCCCTGACCCGGATACGCGACATCGTCACCCGCGACCTCGAGCGGTTCAGCCGCCGCGAGCCGCTGACCATAACCTGGCAGCGGCAGGACACCCCGGACGGCCCCGCCGTACGCACCGGCGCGACCCCGGCCACACCACGGCGAGGCCTTTCCGGGCCGAGGCTCCAGACCATCCTCCTGGTGCCGGCCATCCTCCTGGTCATCGGCCTGCACGTCGGTATGGCCGGCACGGTCATAGCGGAGTCACGCCGGACCACCGCTGCCGCCGACGTCGTCGTCGTGCTCATCGTGGTGAAAATCGCGCTGATCACGTGGGCTCGCCTCCGCACCCGCCACCGCAAGGCCGGTAGAACCCCCGATCGAACGTGAGACATCTGCCAGTAGCCCTGCCGGCGGTCGAGGTCCGCCCCGTGCCTGCCGGACGATCAAGACCCGGAACCGCGCTCGTGGCGGCGCTGGTTTTCCCGGTCCGCATGCCTCAGGGCCAGGAGACGATCACGGTTCCGTGCCGCTTTCTGATGAGCCCGCGGGAGGGAAGGCTCGTCCGGGCGGTCTTCGGGACGTACTGGATGCGCGCGGCGCCGCGGCGGCGGTGGTCGCTCGCCCATCGCCGCAGCAGTTCCACGTACTCCGCCGCGACGGTCTCGGCGTCCGGGCCGTGGGCGAAGACCCCGCTTTCGAAGCCGCCGGTCTCCTGGTTCGGCCGTTTCGTGCGGTAGGCGAAGCTGCCATCTCTGATGAGGACGGGAACGCCCCTCGCTGCCGAGAGGGCGAACCGCCCCTGATCAACCAGTTCCTCGGCGGCATGCAGCATGGCGACCTGCGGCATGTTGGTGAGCAGGAACAGCTCCAGCTCGTCGGGCAGGTCGAAGGCCGCCCCCGACCAACGTTCCAGCCTGGGGGAGCCGAGCGCCCGCCGCAGCGCCTCGACGTCGAACCGCTGTGGCTCTTCATCGACCTGCAGCACGACCCCTTCGGCGAGCCGTACGGTGTGCTCGCGGAACGCGCCGGCGCCCTGCATCGGCACGAAGGCCGCCAGGCGGTAGCTTCGGCTGACCAGGACGTCGTCACTGCGGTCGAAGGCGATGCTGCGAGTCCGCCCTCGTATGCGCAGCGGGACGACGATCCTGCCGGCTGCGGAGAGTTGATCCATCCATGCCGGGGGGATGTCCCAGGCCCCCGCGGTGACGATGATCCGGTCGTACGGCGCGTGCTCCGGGACGCCGTTTTCGGCGTCGGCCGGCACTACCTCGACGCGGTCGTAGCCGGCCGCCGTGAGGCAGGTTCGGGCGCGTTCGACGATGCCGGGGTCGATGTCGGCCGAGACGACCATGCCCTCGGCTCCGACGAGTTCCTGGATCAGGGCGGCGTTGTAACCACCCGAGCCGATCTCCAGAACGCGCATGCCGGGTTCGATCTCGGCCTGCTCCAGCATCACCGCCTGGATGTGGGCGGCCGACAGCAAGCTCAGGGCGGTGCCGCTTGCGTCCCGCTTGACCACCAGGGCGCGGTCTGCCGCGTAGGCCGCTTCCAGCGGCTCTCCCGGGGCGAACAGGTGCCTGGGTACGGTGGCGAGGGCTGCGGCCACGGGCTCGGATATGACCTCGCCCATCTCGCGCAGCTCGCGCACCATCTCGGCCCGCAGCGAGGCTGCGATGTCGGCCGCGTCCGTGTGCGATGTACTCATCCAGCGCTTCCAGGCTTATGCGGCGATGGGCTCACCGCCCGATTGTGGTCCCCTCGGCGCAGATCACGCGGCGTCGTGTTGCCTCTTTTTCCTGAGAGGTCTTCCACAGCGAGGGCAGTCGCGGTAGGCGTACGGATGCC
>JADGHC010000300.1 GCA_019689655.1 Microbispora sp. | reverse complement strand
TCCCGCGGTTTGGTTTCCCGCGTCTCGGTTACCCGTGGTGTGCTTTCCCGCGCCCCGGTTCTCCTCGCCTCGATCCCCTGCGACTTGGTCTCCTGTGGCGTGGTCTTCCGTGCCCCCGTTCCCCGTGGTCCGGCCGGCGATCCTGGCGGCGCGGTGTGCGGCGACCTCGGGGCGCGTGGCCTGCTCCAGCCCGTGCGGGGTGAAGTACATGACGGCGGCATCGGGCCCGAACTTCGCCTCCGCCCGCCGCCGGAGCGATGCCTGGGTAAGCGCCGCCGCCGCCAGGTCGGCCGAGTGGGTCCGGCGCAGCGCGGTCGCGGCGGCCACCGGATCGGCTCCCTCGCCGAGTATCGTCACGGCCTCGTCCAGGGCCGCGTGCCCGGCGGGCGTGAGCAGCATGCGGAAGACGTCCAGGTCCACGCCCGCGACGCTACCGCCTGCCGGCTGGGCACGTTGGCCGGGGGCGTCGCCCTGTGGACAACCGTACGTCGTGAGATCAGCGGGAGGGCGCGTCGCCGAGTGAGGCGAGCAGCTTGCGGAGCAGCCCGGCCAACTGCTCCCGGTCCTCGGCGGTGAGGCCGGCCAGCAGCCGTTCCTCGTTGGCCACGTGACCCTCCAGCAGCGTGTCCACCATCGCACGGCCCTCGTCGGTGAGGGTGATCAGGACCATGCGGCGGTTGGCGGGCGAGACCTCCCGGTGCACCAGACCCCGGGCGACGAGGCGGTCCACCCGGTTCGTCAGCGCCGCCGAGCTGACCATCGCGGCCGAGGCCAGATCGCTCATGCAGAGCCGGTGCTCGGGGTTGGACCGGAAGAGGGTCGCGAGCACGTCGAACTCCCACGGTTCCAGGTCATGCTCGGAGAAGTGCTCCTTGATGCCCTTCTCCAGCAGCCGGGAGGCACGCGAGATCCGTCCCACCACCCCCATCGGCGAGCAGTCCACGTCCGGACGGACCCGGGCCCACTGGGTCAGGATCAGGCCGACGGCGTCGGTGATGTCGCCGCCGCCGGTGTGGTCCTCGGTGGCGTCGTTCGCGAGGGTGTCGTTCATTGTGCGCGCGGCCCGTGTGCGTCCGGCCGCTCCTCCTCCACCGGTCATCGTAACTGAAAACTTTGACGTTGAAATATCGCGGCGCGATGAGCTAGTCTCTGTGTTGAACAGTTAAACGTCGAACCGTTAGAGGTGGAAGAGATAAAGGTTCTGGTGCTCGGTGCGACCGGATACATCGGCTCGGTCCTGGTGGAGCGCCTCGTCGAAAAAGGCCACGAGGTGGTCGCGCTCGTCCGTCCAAAGGCCCGCGATGCCGCCCTCTCCGTGGAGGTGCGCCACGGCGACCTCTACGAACCCGAGACGCTCGCGAAGGCGGTGACACCGGACATCGACGTCGTCGTGCACGCCGCCACCCCCACCGGAGACGAGGCGGTGGACGTCGCGGCGGTCGAGGCGCTGGCCGAAGCCGGCGCGCGGCTCGTCTACACCAGCGGCGTCTGGGTGCTCGGCGCCACGACAACGCCCGCGGACGAGGACACGCCGGTCAAACCCATCGCCGTCTCCGGCTATCGGCCGCGCCTGGAAAAGCTCGTACGGGAGGCGGGCGGCGTCGTCGTCCGGCCGGGCGTCGTGTACGGCCGGGGCTCCGGCATCCCCACGTTGCTCACCGCGCCGGGGGCAGGAGGACGGCCGGTACGTCCACGCGGGCGGCCCGGTGCCGACCTGGGCGACGGTGCACGTCGACGACCTGGCGGACCTGTTCGTGCTCGCCATCGAAAAGGCCGAGCCCGGAAGCATCTTCAACGCCGTCGCCGAGGAATCGGTGAACGTGGCCGACGTGGCGGCGGCCGCCGGCCGTACGGGGAAGGCGGTGCGGCGGGCACGGCGACCGCGTACGGATCGAGCGCGGGCGCGTTGCCGCTGGATACGCCTGACCTGCGGTGTCGGTTCGTGTTGACTGTCACGCGCCACTTGCATACTGTTTCGTGTTGGCACTCTCCCATTGAGAGTGCCAATAGCGACGAGACAGGTCTGACACCCGCGACGGCAGGCCGCTGGTCGCCTCTTCAGCTCATTCAACGCAATCTGAAGGGGAGGTCCGATCGTGACGACCGCCACCAAGGTTCCCGTTAAGCCGCTTGGCGACCGCATCGTGGTCCAGCCGCTTGAGGCCGAGCAGACCACCGCCTCCGGTCTGGTCATCCCGGACACCGCCAAGGAGAAGCCGCAGGAGGGCCGCGTCCTCGCTGTGGGTCCGGGCAACTGGGACGAGGACGGCGAGAAGCGCATCCCGCTGGACGTCAAGGAGGGCGACGTCGTCCTCTACAGCAAGTACGGCGGCACCGAGGTCAAGTACGGCGGCGAGGAGTACCTGGTGCTCTCGGCTCGCGACGTGCTCGCCATCATCGAGAAGTAGTAAGCCGCGCAAGCCATGAAGGAGCCCCGGGACGACGCGCCCGGGGCTCCGACGCGCTCACAAGGAGACCTGAATGCCGAAGATCCTGGAGTTCGAAGAGGACGCGCGGCGCGCTCTCGAGCGTGGTGTGAACGCTCTCGCCGACGCCGTCAAGGTGACCCTCGGCCCGCGTGGCCGGAACGTCGTCATCGACAAGAAGTTCGGCGCCCCGACGATCACGAACGATGGTGTGACCATCGCCCGCGAGGTCGAGCTGGACAAGCCGTACGAGAACCTGGGCGCCCAGCTCGCCAAGGAAGTGGCGACCAAGACCAACGACATCGCGGGTGACGGCACCACCACCGCGACGGTCCTCGCCCAGGCCATGGTCCGCGAGGGCCTGCGCAACGTCGCGGCCGGCGCGCAGCCGCTGGCGCTCAAGCGCGGTATCGACAAGGCCGCGCAGGTCGTAAGCGAGCGGCTGCTGAACAGCGCCCGCCACGTCGAGGACAAGAAGGAGATCGCCAACGTCGCGACGATCTCCGCGCAGGACGCGAAGATCGGCGACCTGATCGCCGAGGCGTTCGACAAGGTGGGCAAGGACGGTGTCATCACCGTCGAAGAGTCCAACGCGATGGGCCTGGAGCTGGAGTTCACCGAGGGTCTCCAGTTCGACAAGGGCTACCTGTCGCACTACATGGTGACCGACCCCGAGCGCATGGAGTCGGTCCTCGAGGACCCGTACGTCCTCATCCACCAGGGCAAGATCTCCTCCATCGCGGACTTCCTGCCGCTGCTGGAGAAGGTCGCCCAGACCAAGCGCCAGCTGCTGGTCATCGCCGAGGACGTCGAGGGCGAGGCCCTGGCCGTCCTGGTGACCAACAAGATCCGGGGTACGTTCACCTCCGTGGCCGTCAAGGCTCCCGGCTTCGGCGACCGCCGCAAGGCCATGCTGCAGGACATCGCCATCCTCACCGGTGGCCAGGTCGTCAGCGAGGAGGTCGGCCTCAAGCTGGAGCACGTCGGCCTCGAGGTGCTCGGTACGGCCCGCCGTGTTGTGGTCAACAAGGACACCACCACGATCGTGGACGGCGCCGGCGACGCGAAGGCGATCGAGGACCGCATCCGCGAGATCAGGGTGGCGATCGAGCAGTCCGACTCCGACTGGGACCGCGAGAAGCTCCAGGAGCGTCTCGCGAAGCTCTCCGGCGGTGTGTGCGTGCTGCGCGTCGGCGCCGCCACCGAGGTGGAGCTGAAGGAGAAGAAGCACCGCCTCGAGGACGCGATCTCCGCGACCCGCGCCGCGATCGAGGAGGGCATCGTCTCCGGCGGTGGCTCCGCGCTCGTGCACGTGTCCAAGGAGCTCGACGACCTGGGCATGACCGGCGACGAGGCCACCGGCGTCTCGATCGTCCGCAAGGCGCTGATCGAGCCGGCCCGCTGGATCGCCGAGAACGCGGGCATGGAGGGCTACGTCGTCACCGCCAAGATCGCCTCGATGAACGTCGGTGAGGGCCTCAACGCCGCCACCGGCGAGTACGGCGACCTGGTCGGCCAGGGCGTCATCGACCCGGTCAAGGTGACCCGCTCGGCCGTGCAGAACGCCGCGTCCATCGCCGGCATGCTGCTCACCACCGAGGCTCTCGTCGTGGACAAGCCCGAGGAGGAGGCCCCGGCCGCCGGTGGTCACGGCCACGGTCACGGCCACGGCCACTGATCTCGCGCTTCCCGCGCATCGCGCCCCGCACCCGCCCTTCCGGCGGGTCGCGGGGCGCATTGCTGTTTGCGGGCCTTCGGCGTACGCGGGCGTGGGCGGACGCCTCGAGAAGTCTTGGTTCACCGCTTGTTTGAGATGGGCGCGCTGCTGTTCGCGAGACGTGCGCGGACGCGCGGGAGCGCCCGGCGTCGCGCCCGGACGGCTCGCGGTGATGCTTGGAACGGCGGCCGGGCCGCGCCGGATGGCGCAATGGGAACGACCGGCATACTTGTTTTTCCCTGTCAAGGCTTCAGGCATATATCTCTCGTTTTGGGCTTTCTGGTTGGAATGTTCCAACGGACGAGTGATCGGATGATTACCCTCCGTTATCGACGCATCAATGTGACCAATCCGTAGCCGTTAACCATGACGACATGAACGATCGTGACGGGCATCATGCCTAACGTGACCGAGGGATGCGTCGCCGACGCCGCAACTGGGGTAAGGCTTGCGACGAGATCGGATGAGTCCGACCTCAGGGAACTGACCAGCCTTGCCGTACAGGGAGATCGCACCGCCATCGAATCACTGCTGGGACAGCTGCGCCCAATGGTGGTCCGGTACTGCAGGGCCCGGCTGGGCAGGGTGTCCGGTCAATATCACATCGCCGACGACGTGGCCCAGGAGGTGTGCATCGCCGTTTTATCGGCGCTGCCGCGCTACCGCGACATGGGCCGGCCGTTCGCCTCGTTCGTCTTCGGCATCGCCTCCCACAAGGTCGCCGACGCGCTGCGCAGCTCGGTACGCTCCGCCGTACCGACGCAGGACCTGCCGGACGGGCCCGACGAGGGGCCGGGACCGGAGGAGACGGTGGTGCGCTACATCGAGGCGCAGCACGCCCGCGCCCTGCTCTCCCGGCTCCCGGACACCCAGCGCGAACTTCTCATTCTGCGGGTGATCTCGGGGCTGTCGGCCGAGGAGACGGGTAATGTACTCGGCATGTCACCAGGTGCTGTCCGGGTCGCGCAGCATCGTGCGCTCGCCAGGCTCCGGCAGCTGGCCGAGCTGGAGTCGATTGCGTGACCATGAAACGTCGTCGTAGGGCACGTCGATTCGTGTCGTACGGCGATGCCGATGTGGAGGGCGACGTAGCGCGGACGGACGCCGTCCTCGAGGCGCTGGCCCGCCGCGAGCCGGTCAGCGGAACGGATGCCGCCATCCGGCTGCTCGGTGCGCTCGTGGCCGACGTGGACAGTCAGCGACTCTCCTCGGTGTCGATCACGCCGTCCACGTAACCCCGGGCGTACTCCCAGCTGACGTAGTCGGCCGGATCGGGCTGATAGGCCGGCTCGTGGACCTGCGGCCGCCCGTTGTCGATCATCTGGCGTAGGTTGCCGCGCAGCAGGTCCCAGTCGAAATAGTGCTGTTCGCCGCACTCCGGGCAGTCGAGGACCAGACCGAGCACGCCCTGCGGTTCGAGCAGGGAACGGAAGACCTCCACGTCGGCGAGATCGGTCAGCGCCTCGTCGCGCTCTTCGAGCGTCAGCGGCTCCACGTCGTCGGGCGCTCCAAGCTCCGCCGCGGGGTCGTTGGGGTCATCCGCGAACGGGTCGCGGGGGACGTCTTCCAGCACGCATCCCACCTTATGACCACGGCCCCCTCCACGAGCGAAAGTGGGCCCCATCTGCTCCCGGGCCGTGATCCGAACGCCGGCTTCCGAGCCTCCCGAGGGGGTACGCGCGTTCTGTTCCTTGAGCGACTCCTTTGGCCGTGAACCGGGGGTGCGCGATCACAACCAGCCCCGGCGGGCCGCCTCCACTCCGGCCTGGAAGCGGGTCTGGGCCCCGAGCTCCGCCATCGCCTCGGCGAACCTGGCCCGCACCGTACGTACGGACACCCCGAGGTGGCGGGCGACGGCGTCGTCGGACAGGCCGTGCGCGGCCAGCCGCAGCACCTGCAGCACGTTGGTGTGCGGGGAGACCGGCGCGGCCCGGGCCCACAGCTCTTCGAACAGCGCGCGCAGCGCCCCCGCCGCCACCGGCGCGTGGACCAGGTAGCAGCCGTAGGAGTGCTCGGGCGGCGGGGCGCCCCACTCGGCGGGCAGCCCGGCGGTGTCGCCGCCGAGCGCGAAGAACCAGCTCGGCACCGTGTCGAGGGTGCGCACCGCCGCGCCGGCCGCCCTGAGCCGCGCGCACGCCTCCCGTACGGCGGGAGTGGACACGGCGTCGAGCGCGACGACCATCCGCATGCGCAGGAAGCCGTCGGCGGCGGCCCGGACCCACTGGCCGCCGTACCCCTCCGCGAACCGCGTCATGGTCCTGTGGTCCGGCATGGCCATGACCAGCTCGGCGGGGGGCGCCTGCAACGCGAGGCCGATGACGCTCTCGCAGAGTTCGTCCGCGCCGCTCACCACCTCGACGGAGAACCGGCCGCTGCGCCAGTCGAGGCCGGTGTCGTAGTGATGGGCGAGGCGTCCGGCCGCCGCGAGCGCCTCGTCGATCCGGCGGGTTTCCCGGGCCATCTGGTCCAGCCTCTCGGCCACCAGCCGCCCGATCGCCGCGGCCGGATGCCGGGCCAGGAACTCCTCTCGCCGCCGGTTCACCGCGCCGAGCCGTACGAGCCCGTCCAGGGCGTCGAGCACGTCCTCGGCGGGCCTGTCGACCGCCTCGGCCAGCTCGGCCAGCGTGGCGCGGTGCAGCCGCAGTATGGCCGTGTAGAGGGCCGCCTGGGCGGGGGAGAGACCGAGGCTCTCGAGCGGGTCGGCCTGGGGGACGGCGTCGCGGGTCGTACTCATGCTCGCTCCGTCGATAGTCGCTCTGGTCGCATCGGTTCTCACGGCCCCGATGCGGGTGCGACCGGCCGGCCGTGATTTCCACGGCGCCGGTCGTGCGGCCCCGATCGCGGCGTACCGCCCGCTTCGTCGTGCCGGTGGGATTCACTCGCTTCGGCGAACCCGGTTCCCGGAGTCACCGCGGAATCGCCGGCCCATTGGGCGAAAACGTTTCCCGTTCCCCGGTACGCCGGGTCCCTCGCCTCATCCCGCCGTGGATCGCGAGAATAGCCCGGATTTTCTCCGCTGTCCGTCTCGTTCGCACATGTGGTCCAGCTCGATCTGGCGGATTCTGCGTGGACGTGGGGCTCCATTTGTTTCGGCCGGATCTTGCAAAACCGGAAATGCATCTTTGTGCAGTTGCACGTTACGCTATTGCATATGGACGTTGCGTGACGCATCCTTGACTCAGCGTTAGCCGGGAACGCACCGCCTGCCGGGCGCGGAGGGGGGCTCGACAGGCGTGGCGGGCGTGACGCGGGGTAGTGGGG
>JADGHC010000299.1 GCA_019689655.1 Microbispora sp. | reverse complement strand
GGGGCGGACGTGGGCGGGGGTGTCCCCGTGCGGGCGTGTATGCCCGCCGGGGTGAGCGTGGCGTCCACGCGGTTGCCCGTAGGGCGTCCGCGCGCGGGCCCGGTGCCGGAGACGGATCGCCCGCCGGGCCTGCGGGGAAGACGACCACGGTGACGAGATCGCGCGGGGGATCGTTACTCGCCGGACTCCTGGTCCGGACCCGGCTCCTTGGGTTCCTCGAGAGCCGACAGGTCGAACTCGGCCTCGCCCTTGACGAACGGCTCGGGGTTGTCCAGGTCGTCGGCGGTCGGCATCAGGTCGGGGTGACCCCAGACGGCGTCCCTGCCCTCGATTCCGCGCTCCTCGCCCAGGGCCCGCCACAGCGCGGCCGCCTCACGCAGCCGCCGCGGGCGCAGCTCCAGGCCGACCAGCGTGGCGAAGGTCCGCTCGGCCGGGCCGCCCGTGGCGCGGCGGCGCCGTACGGTCTCGGCCAGCGCCGCGGCGGACGGGAGCTTGCCCTCGGCGGCGGCGTCCACGACCGTGGCCACCCAGCCCTCGACCAGCGCGAGCGCGGTTTCCAGGCGGATGAGCGCGGCCTTCTGCCGCTCGGTCTCCTCGGGCTTGAGCAGCTCGCCGCCGCCCAGGACCTCCTGGATCCGCTCCGGGTCGCTGAGGTCGAGCCCCTGAAGCTTGTCCTGCAGGGCGGACACGTCCACCGTGATGCCCTGGGCGTACTCCTCGACGGCGCCGAGCAGGTGCGCCCGCAGCCACGGGACGTGCTGGAAGAGCCGGTGGTGCGCCGCTTCGCGCAGTGCCAGGTAGAGGCGGATCTCGTCCGAGGGCGTCTCCAGCCCCTTGCTGAAGGCGGCGATGCCTCCGGGCAGCAGGGCGGCGGTGTCCGACAGAGGCAGGCCGATGTCGGAGGAGCCGACCACCTCGCGGGCGAGCGAGCCGAGGGCCTGGCCGATCTGCTGGCCGACCATCATGCTGCCCATCTGCTTGAGCATGCCCATGAGCGGCCCGGCCATGGCCTGCGCCTCGGGGGGCAGGCCCGCCCCGCCGAGCGTGCCGCCCATCGTCTGCACCATCTGGGCGGCGACGGGATCGCACAGCTGTTTCCAGACCGGGATCGTCTTCTCGATCCACTCCGACCGGCTCCAGGCCTGCGGGACACTCACGCCGCTCGGCAGCGTGGTCACCTCGTTGAGCCACAGGTCGGCCAGGTTGAGGGCTTCGACGATCTGGCGTCGCTCGCCCTCCATGACGCTCGGATCGCCCTCGGCGACCACGGCGTGCCGTGCGATGTTCTTCGCCATTTCCCAGTTGACTGGCCCGGCCTCCGGCGAGGCGGACAGCATGTCGGCGAACTGCCGCATGGCCGCGGCGATCTGCTCCGGGCTGCCGAACATGGCGAACGGGTTGTCGTTGGGGTCGTTTTCGCGACCTGGCAGGTCAGTCACCGCGCCACCTCGTGCAGGATGGAGGAGTCCACATCCGCCACGTTATCCGCCGTGGGGCGGATCAGTGCAAAGTGAGGACCTAGTGCCTACCTCGAAACGCCTGCGTCCCCCCGTCGTCGCCGTCACCGGCGCCGCCTCCGGTCTCGGCCGGGCGTTCCTCGCGAAGGTGGCTTCGTCTGCGGATTTCCGCCGTGTGGTGGCCATCGATGAGCAGCGTGGCGACATCCCGGACGTCACCTGGCGGGTCCTCGACATCCGTGATCCGCTCTTGGCGAACCGGATTTCCGATGTGGACGTTCTTGTGCATCTCGGCACCAACGAGTCGCTCGACACCGATCCGGCCGAGCGCCGCCGCTACAACTTGCGCGCCGCCCAGACCGTGCTCACGGCCTGCGCCGCCGCCCGGGTGCGGCGGGTCGTGCTGGTGACGAGCGCGATGGTGTACGGCGCCGCCGCCGACAACCCGGTGCCCCTGCCGGAGGACGCCCCGGTCGCGGCCGAGCCCGACACCGGCCTGGTGGGCGACTACCTGGAGATCGAGGCCCTGGTACGGCGGTCGCTGCGGGTGCATCCCGGCCTGGAGGTGACCGTGCTGCGCCCGGCCGCCCTGGTCGGGCCGGGCGTCGACACCGTGATCACCCGCCACTTCGAGGCGCCGCGGCTGCTGGTGGTGAAGGGCTGCCTGCCGCGCTGGCAGTTCTGCCACGTCGACGACCTGGTGTCCGCCCTGGAGGCGGCCGCCCTGGGCAAGGTCGGCGGGGTCGTCGCGGTCGGCTCCGACGGCTGGCTGGAGATGGACCAGGTGGAGGAGATCTCCGGCATGAAGCGGTTCGAGCTGCCTGCCGGCATCACCTTCGGCACCGCGCAGCGGCTGCACCGGCTGGGCATCACGCCGACCGCCGCCACCGATCTGCACTACGTGGTCTACCCCTGGGTGGTCGACTGCGCGGCGCTCAGGCAGGCGGGCTGGAAACCGGCCTGGACCAACGAGGCGGCCCTGCGGGAGCTGCTCGAACTGTGCGAGGGCAGGCACGCGGTCGTCGGCCGCCGCCTGTCGGGCAAGGAGGCCACGATCACCGCCGCGGGCGCGACCGTCGCGGTCATCGGCACGGCCGCGATCGTGCGCGTCGCCCGGCGCAAGCGCCGTACCTGAGCCGGATCGCGTCGTCGGCCGCGTACTAACCTCTGGACATGGACGTCATCCGATTGCTGGGTATACGCGATACCCCGCTGTCCGTGGACGAGGTGCTGCGCGCGGTGGAGGACCACGCCGCCGGCGGCACGGCGGTCTTCGTCGGCACCGTACGCGAACAGGACGGCGGCAGGCCGGTGACGCTCCTGTCGTACTCGGCGCATCC
This sequence comes from Microbispora sp., assembly GCA_019689655.1. Classification (GTDB taxonomy): domain Bacteria; phylum Actinomycetota; class Actinomycetes; order Streptosporangiales; family Streptosporangiaceae; genus Microbispora. The sequence goes on along the minus strand of JADGHC010000299.1, from coordinate 4,683 downwards.
GTCCGCCGAGCAGCACCTGCGCAGGGTCGCGGAGAAGGTCGCGGGGGACTTCCCGGTCACGGCCCTGGCGGCCGTCCACAGGGTGGGCGACCTGCGGCTGGGGGAGATCGCCGTCGTGGTGGCGGCCGCCTGTCCCCACCGCGGCGAGGCGTTCGACGCCTGCCGCAGGCTGATCGACGACCTCAAGCACGAGGTGCCCATCTGGAAGCACCAGGTTTTCGCCGACGGCAGCGCCGAATGGGTCGGCGCCTGCTGATCGACGCCACTGGAATACGCCGAGCCCGGAACGCATAGAGTTCGTTCATGTCCCGACGCGCACTGACCCTGCTGGTCGCGGGTTTCCTCGCCCTCGCGCTGGCCGTGATCGGCGCCATGCTCCCGGTGCCGTACGTCGTGCTGAGCCCCGGCCCCACCGAGAACACGATCGGGGATAACAAGGGCAAACCGGTCATCACGATCTCGGGCCATGAGACCTATCCGACGCAGGGCAAGCTGAGCCTGGTCACGGTGGCGTACCAGGGCGGGCCGGACAACCGCCTCGACCTGCTCACCGCGCTGCGCGGCTGGCTCGACCCGACGGTCGCCGTGGTGCCGGAGGAGACGCTGTTCCCCAAGTCGACCTCGGCCAAGCAGGTGGAGGAGCAGAACACGCAGGAGATGACCGACTCGCAGCAGTCGGCCACCGCCGCCGCGCTGAACGCGCTCAAGATTCCCATCCAGAAGGTGGTGACGGTCGCGGAGACCGACAAGGGGGCGCCGGCGGACGGGAAGCTCAAGCCCGGAGACGAGATCACGGCGGTGGACGGCGCCGCCGTGACCGCGCTCGAGTCCGTCGCGGCGTCCGTGCAGCGCCACAAGCCGGGCGAGCAGGTGACGTTCACCGTCAAGCGCGGCGGCGTCTCGACCGAGGTGCCGGTCGGCACCGTGGCGGGTGAGGACGGCAAGGCCAAGGTCGGCGTCCAGATGCGGGCCGGATACCGGTTCCCGTTCAAGGTCGACATCAGCGTCGGGGATGTCGGCGGGCCGAGCGCGGGGCTGATGTTCTCGCTGGGCATCTACGACAAGCTGACACCGGGGGCGCTGACCGGAGGCATGTCGATCGCCGGCACCGGCACGATCGATCCGTCCGGCAAGGTCGGGCCGATCGGCGGGATCGAGCAGAAGATGGTCGGCGCGCGCCGGGCCGGCGCCACGATCTTCCTCACGCCCGCGGACAACTGCGCGGACGCCGTCAAGGCCGTGCCCCAGGGGCTGCGCCTGGTGCGGGTGGAGTCGCTGGAAGGCGCGATCAAGGCGATCGACGCCCTGCGCGACCACTCCGGACCGGTCCCCTCCTGCCCGGCCGGCTGAGCGTACGCGGCCACGCGCGGGTGCCCTGACCTGCCCGTTGTGCTCCGGCGCGCGTCACGGAAAGGATCAGATCCGCTACCACGACCACGCTCCCCGCGGTGTAGGTTTCCAAGCACGGACCGTTGCCCTGCGACAAGACTGAGACCCTGACTATCTGAGACAAGGGGTTGAGCGTTGAGCTTCCGGAGTCCCGGAGCCGGACGGGCGGTGCGCTTGCCCCGACGGCCGCGCCTTCTGATACCTGTCCTGATCGCCGTCGTGGCGATCGTCGTGTTACTGCTGGTCCTCTCGGGGATCTACACCGACTACCTCTGGTACGACTCGGTGAACTTCTCCTCGGTGTTCTCCACGATGCTGCTCACCCAGGTGCTGCTGTTCGTCGTGGGCGCCGCACTGATGATCGCAATCGTGGGCGGCAACATGGTGCTCGCGCACCGCACCCGCCCGATGTTCGCACCGGGGCTGTTCGGGGCGCCGCAGGGCGCCGACCGCTACCGGGTGGCCCTCGACCCGCACCGGCGGCTGGTCTTCCTGGTCGGCATGGGCGTCCTGGCCCTGTTCACGGGCTCGTCCACGGCCGGGCAGTGGAAGACCTGGCTGCTGTTCGCGAACCGCACGCCGTTCGGTCAGAAGGACGCGCAGTTCGGCCTCGACCTGTCGTTCTTCATGTTCACCTATCCGTTCCTGCGGATGCTGCTGAACTTCCTGTTCACGGCGGTGATCCTGTCGATCGTCGGGGCGACGATCGTGCACTACCTGTACGGCGGGTTCCGGTTGTCCTCACCCGGCGGGGTGCACGCCACCCGGGCCGCGCGGAGCCACCTGTCGGTGCTGCTCGGCGTGTTCGTCCTGCTCAAGGCGTTGGCGTACTGGCTGGACATGTACGGCTTGGTCTTTTCCGACCGGGGCAAGACGTTCGGGGCGTCGTACACCGACGTGCACGCGGTGCTTCCGGCCAAGGGGATCCTCGCGGTCATCTCCCTCATCTGCGCGCTGATCTTCTTCGCCGGCGTCATCCGGCCGGGCGGGATGTTCCCGGGTGTGGCCTTCGGCCTGCTCGTGCTGTCGTCGGTGCTGATCGGCACCGTGTATCCCACGCTGGTCGAGCAGTTCCAGGTCAAGCCGAACCAGCAGAGCAAGGAGCAGCCGTACATCCAGCGCAATATCGACGCGACCAGGAAGGCGTACGGAGTCGATACGGCGAAGGTGACGGAGTACAGCGCCAAGACCGACACCGACGCCTCCGTGCTGCAGACCGAGGCGTCGGCCATCCCCGGCATGCGCCTGCTCGACCCCAGCGTGCTGTCGCCGACGTTCCAGCAGAAGCAGCAGATCCGCGGCTACTACCAGTTCCCCGATCAGCTCGACATCGACAGGTATCCCGTCGACGGCAAGCTCCGCGACACCGTGGTGGCGGTCCGTGAGATCGGCCGTCCGCCGGAGGGGCAGCGCAACTGGATCAACGACCACCTGGTCTACACGCACGGCTTCGGCTTCGTCGCCGCGCCCGGCAACAAGGTGGACAGCAGCGGCCTGCCGGTGTTCAGCGAGCGCGACATCCCGCCGGTCGGGGACCTCGGCGAGTACGAGCCCCGCATCTACTTCGGCGAGAACTCGCCCGACTACTCGATCGTCGGCGGGCCCAAGTCGGCCAAGCCGATCGAGCTGGATTACCCCCAGCAGGGCCAGCCCGGCACCGACCAGAAGAACAACACGGGTCAGGTCAACAACACCTATGAGGGCAAGGGCGGCGTCCCGATCGGGAACTTCTTCCGCCGGCTGCTCTACGCGGTGAAGTACGGCGAGACCAACCTGCTGCTGAACTCGAACATCAACTCCGAGTCCCGCATCCTGTACATCCGCCAGCCGGAGGAGCGGATTCAGCAGGTCGCGCCGTTCCTCACGCTGGACCGCGATCCGTACCCGGCCGTGGTGGACGGGCGCATCGTGTGGATCGTGGACGCGTACACGACCTCCGACTTCTACCCCTACTCGGAGCGCAAGAGCCTGGAGTCGCTGACCACCGACGTCCAGAGCAGCCGTCTCGGCGTGCCGCAGGTGCCCAGGGACGAGATCAACTACATCCGCAACTCGGTCAAGGCGACCGTGGACGCCTACGACGGCACGGTCACCCTGTACGCCTGGGACGAGTCCGACCCGGTGCTGAAGACCTGGGAGAAGGCCTTCGGCGGGATCGTCAAGCCGGCGTCGGAGATCAGCCCGGGGCTGCGCGCCCACCTGCGCTACCCGGCCGACCTGTTCAAGGCGCAGCGGGAGATCCTGTCCTCCTACCACGTCACCGACGCCAACGCGTTCTTCAGCGGCCAGGACTTCTGGAAGGTCCCCGAGGACCCGGCGACGCAGAAGAGCAAGCAGCCGCCGTACTACGTGACGATGAAGATGCCGGGCAGCGAAGTCGAGCGGTTCTCGCTGACCACGACGTTCGTGCCCAACCAGCGGCAGAACATGGCGGCGTTCATGGCGGTCGACGCGACGGCCACCACGCCGAACCCGCCACTGGAGATCCTCCAGTTGCCGAGCACCACCGCCATCCAGGGCCCGCCGCAGGCGCAGAACCTGTTCGAGTCGAATACCACCGTCTCGACCCAGCTGAACCTGCTGCGCGGCGGCGGCACCGACGTGTTGTACGGCAACCTGCTCACGCTGCCCTTCGGCGGCGGGCTCCTGTACGTCGAGCCGGTCTACATCCAGCCGCGCGCGGAGACCTCGGGCCGCTACCCGACCCTGCGCCGGGTGCTCGTGCTGTACGGCGAGAAGGTGGGCTTCGGTTCCACACTCGGCGACGCGCTGGAGCAGGTGTTCGGCGGCACCGTGGCCACACCGCCGGACGAGACGTCGGATCAGCAGGTCACCCCGCCGGAGAGCTCCTCGGCGCTGACCTCTGCGCTCGATCGGGCCCAGAAGGCGTTCGACGACTCGCAGAAGGCGCTATCGTCCAACCCGCCCGACTGGAAGGCGTACGGCGACGCGCAGAACGCGCTGAAGAAGGCGCTGGACGAGCTGGCCAAGCTGAAGGACGCGGCCGCCTCCGCCCCGACGGTGTCTCCCTCCCCGAGCGCGAGCGCCAGCCCGAGCGGTGGCCCGCCGCCCAGTCCGTCGGCCAGTCCGACTCCGACTCCCGTCTTCAGCGGCTGAGCCCCGCCGGAGCCCCGCGCCCCGCTCGGCGCGGGGCTCCGGTTTGCCTGCCGCGCGATCCCGGGATAATCTCGAAGTGCCGACGCGGGGTGGAGCAGTTCGGTAGCTCGCTGGGCTCATAACCCAGAGGTCGCAGGTTCAAATCCTGTCCCCGCTACCAAGTGAAACCCCCGGACC
>JADGHC010000298.1 GCA_019689655.1 Microbispora sp. | reverse complement strand
GTCAGCCCGACAGCCCGCGCACCCAGGCGTACAGATCGAGCACGCCCAGCGTGAGCGGGATCAGCGCCACGATCAGCAGCACGTCGAGGACGTCGGCCGCCCGTCCCCAGAACGGCGAGGGCTTGCCCGTGGGCAGCCAGAGGCCGAGGCCGAGCACGAGCAGGGCCGTCCACAGCACCCCGATCGCCACGGCCACCTCGGCGATCGCCTGGGCGCCCGTGCCGAGCGCGAACGCCAGCGCGACGGCCCCGGCCGCCGCGGAGAGGATCAGCCACAGCCGCTGGACGACCCCGGCGAAGACCCTGGCGCGCATGGCCAGCGCCAGTGCCAGCGTCGCCGCCGTCGTGAGAGCGATCCAGTCGCCCCGGCGGACGAGCAGCAGCTCCGCCGCGATGCCGGCGAGGGCGATGGCGATGACCATTCCGGTGGCGTACCGGTGGGCCTGCGTGGTCCGCCGGAGCACGGCGGGACCATCGATCCGCTGGTTGTCGTTGCGCAGCTCCTCGGCGCTGGTGGGCAGCGGCGGCAGCGGCACCCTGGCCATCCGGAACGCCAGCGTGGGGATGAGCGGGCTCAGCGCCAGCAGGACCGTGGCGACCACGGCCGCCGCCCCGGCGCCCGATCCCCCGAACACCATCACGCACGCGGCCGCCACGGTCCCGGCGACGGACGCGACAGCGACGCCGAGGAATCCGGCCACGCCGTCGGCGATCAGCACGCCGCCGACGGTCGCCACCAGCGCGGTGTACGCGAGCGCGGCCAGCAGATTCGGCGCCCCGATGATCAGTACGGTTTCCGAGGAGCCGGGCGTGAACAGCCCGGCGAGGAAGCCGTGCGGCAGGGCCGCGTAGCCGACGAGAGCGCCCGCGGTGGGCTGGCCGACGGCCCTGGACACCACGGCCCCGGCGGCGATCAGCAGCACCGCGACGGCACCGGCCACCCCGGCGGTGAGCCGAGGCGGGGCCGCCGCCAGCGCGAGCACGACGGCGCCGAGCCCGAGCAGCCCGGCCGCCACCCCCATGCCGAGCAGCCGCGTGTGCCGCGGCTCCCATCTGCCGCCGCCCTCCCTGGTGCCGGTGGCGACCACGTCGGCCACGTCGTCGTACACCGCGGGCGGCAGCACCGCGTCGCGCGGGCGCAGGTAAAGGATCTCCCCGTCCAAGACGCCCAGTGCGCCCAGGCTTTGGCTGAGGTCGAGCGGCGGGCCGCCGAGGCGCTGAAGCACCCAGCCGGGGGCCGCGGCCGCCTCGCCTCCCACCTCTCCGACCGCCCGGAGCAGGCCGGGCAGGACGTGGGGCAGCGGGATGTCCGACGGCAGCGCGAGGTCCGCCTTCCTGCGCGGGGCGACCACGGTGACGTGGCACAGGGGCGGCAGCGGCGCGCTCGCCTGCGGCAACGCGCCCTGCTGGACCGGGCCGTGGTGCACCTGGCCGTGCTGAATTTGAAGGGGGGCCGGCGATGACACAGCGGGAATCCTCTCCCGAAGATCTCTCTGACAGCCCGAAAATATCGGCAAACCTGGTAAAAAAGGCAGTCAGATGAGCATTGTCGTGGTCTCGCGTCCGGAGCGCCGCCCGGGCCCCAAGCCACCCCGTGGCGAGATCCTCCTGGAATCACCACCGGAGATTCCCGAGGTACAGCCGCAGGGTCTGATGTCCGTGCTCACGTACCTGCCGATGCTGGCCGGCGGTGCCGCGATGGCGCTGATGTTCACGGCGGGCGGCACCGGCAACCCCCTCATGTACGTGGCCAGCGGGCTGTTCGCCGTCTCGATGGTCGGCATGAGCATCGGCCAGCTCGGACGCAACGCCGGTGAGCGCAGGAACCGCCTCAACGGGCTGCGCCGCGACTACTTCCGCTATCTGTCGCAGATCCGCAGGAAGGTCCGCAGGGCGGCCATGCAGCAGCGGGAGGCGCTGGAATGGAGCGGGCCGCCGCCCGACTCGCTGTGGTGGATCGCGATGGGGCCGCGCCTGTGGGAGCGCAGGCCGCGCGACGACGACTTCGCGACCGTACGGCTCGGCACCGGCGTGCAGAAGCTGGCCATCCAGCTCATCCCGCCGGACACCAAGCCGATCGAGGACCTCGACGCGCTGTCGGCCGGCGCGCTGCGCCGTTTCGTCCGGGCGCACGCCACGGTGTCCGGGCTTCCCGTCGCGGTCGCCCTGCACTCCTTCGCCCGCATCCACCTCACCGGCGACCCCGTCGCGATGCGCGAGCTGGTACGCGCGGTGATCGCGCAGCTCGTCGTCTTCCACTCCCCCGACGACATGCGGATCATGATCTGCGCGAGCAAGGAGTGGATGCCCCACTGGGAGTGGGTCAAGTGGCTGCCGCACGCCCTGCACCCCGAGCAGACCGACGCCGCCGGCCAGGTCAGGCTCATGGCGGAGAACCTCGCCCACCTCGACGCGCTGGTCGGGGAGGAGCTCAAGGAGCGGGCCCGGTTCCGGCCCGGCGCCTCCGCGGAGGCCCTGCCGTACCACGTGCTGATCGTGGACGGCGGGCACGTGCCGCACGACAGCCAGCTCGGCTCCGACGCCATCCAGGGCGTGACCGTGATCGACCTGTCGGGCTCGACCGGCCCCGTCCCCGAGGCGATCACGCTCCGCCTGGACGTCCAGCCCGACGGCTTCCACATGGTCAAGATCGACCACGCGGGGCGGCGGTCGACCAACCGGCTCGGCGACCCCGACCGCCTCGGCTTCCCCCAGGCCGAAGGGCTGGCCCGGCAACTCGCCCCGCTGCGCGCCTCCGCCGGCGGCGCCCAGGGCGAGACCCAGGACGTGCTCGGCACCAACACCTCGCTCACCGACCTGCTCGGCGTGGGCGACGCCGCCCACCTCGATCCCGCGGTGACCTGGCAGCCCCGCGCGGGACGCAACCGGCTGCGGGTGCCGATCGGCCTGGGCGCGGACGGACGCGTCGTCGAGCTCGACATCAAGGAGTCCGCGCAGGGCGGCATGGGGCCGCACGGGCTGGTCATCGGGGCGACCGGCTCCGGCAAGAGCGAGCTGCTGCGCACGCTGGTGCTCGGCCTGGCCATCACGCACTCCTCCGAGATCCTCAACTTCGTGCTGGTCGACTTCAAGGGCGGCGCCACGTTCCTCGGCCTGGAGTCCCTGTCGCACGTGTCGGCGGTCATCACCAACCTCGAGGACGAGCTGCCGCTCGTCGACCGCATGCACGACGCGCTGCACGGCGAGATGGTGCGCCGCCAGGAGCTGCTGCGCGCCGCGGGCAACTACGCCTCGGTACGCGACTACGAGCGGGCCCGGGAGCAGGGCGCCGACCTGCAGCCGCTGCCGACCCTGTTCGTCGTGATCGACGAGTTCAGCGAGCTGCTCAGCGCCAAGCCGGAGTTCATCGACCTGTTCGTGATGATCGGCCGGCTCGGCCGCTCCCTGGGCGTGCATCTCCTGCTGGCCTCCCAGCGGCTGGAGGAGGGCAGGCTGCGCGGCCTCGACACCCACCTGTCGTACCGGATCGGGTTGCGCACGTTCTCCGCGATGGAGAGCCGGGTGGTGCTCGGCGTCGCCGACGCCTACGAGCTGCCGCCCGCGCCCGGCAACGGCTACCTGAAGTACGACACCACCGGGATGACCCGGTTCAAGGCCGCGTACGTGTCCGGCCCCTACCACGCCGACCCCGCGCGGCCCGTCTCCGGCGAGGGCGGACGGCCCGTACGCGAGGTGGTGGAGTACGGCACCGCCTTCGCGCCCGTGGAGGTGACCGAGGAGCCGTCCAAGGAGCTGGCGCCCGCCGAGGAGCCCAGCGGGCCGCGGCTCAGCCTGCTCGACGTCGTGGTCAGCCGGCTCGCCGGGCACGGCCCGCCGGCGCACCGGATCTGGCTGCCCCCGCTGGCCGAGCCGCCGACGCTGGCCCACCTGCTGCCGCCGCTGTCGGTCACCCCCCAGTACGGCCTGTCCACCACGGGCTGGGCCGGCCGGGGAATGCTCCACGCGGTCATCGGCATCATCGACCGGCCGTTCGAGCAGCGCCGCGACCCCTACTGGCTTGACCTGTCGGGCAGCGCGGGCCACGTCGGCGTGGCGGGCGGCACGCAGAGCGGCAAGAGCACGGTGCTGCGGACCCTCATCACGAGCATGGCCCTGATGCACACGCCGCGCGAGGTGCAGTTCTACTGCCTGGACTTCGGCGGCGGTTCCCTGGCCTCGCTGGAGGCGCTGCCGCATGTCGGCGGCGTCGCGAGCCGTCTCGACGCCGACCGCGTGCGCCGTACGGTCGCCGAGATCTCCACGCTCCTGGAGCGCCGTGAGGCGGACTTCGCCGAGCACGGCATCGAGTCGATGGCGGTCTACCGGCGGATGCGGGCCGAGACCGGCCGCGACGGCGACGGCTGGGGCGACGTGTTCCTGGTCGTCGACGGCTGGCTGACGCTCAGGCAGGAGTTCGAGTCGCTCGAACCCGTCATCACCGACATCGCCGCCCGGGGTCTCGGGTACGGCATCCACGTGGTGGCGGCCACCAACAAGTGGTCGGAGTTCCGGGCGAGCATCCGCGACCTGTTCGGCACCCGGATCGAGCTCAAGCTCGGCGACGCCTACGAGTCCGAGGTCAACAGGAAGGCGTCGCTCGCGGTCCCGGAGGGCGTGCCGGGGCGCGGCCTCACGAAGGACGGGCTGCACTTCCTGTCCGCGCTGCCGCGCATCGACGGCGTGCAGAGCTCCGAAGACCTCGCCGCGGGCGTCCGCGGGCTGGTGCACGCGGTGCGGGACGCCTGGCAGGGGCCGCCGGCGCCGCCGGTCCGGCTGCTGCCGCAGGTGCTGCCCGCCGCGTCGCTGCCGAGCCCCGAGGAGACCGGGACGAAGATCCCCATCGGCATCGACGAGGCGACGCTCTCGCCCGTGCTGCTCGACTTCGACGCCGACCCGCACTTCGTCGTCTTCGGCGACACCGAGAGCGGCAAGTCGAACCTGCTGCGGCTCATCTCCGAGGGGCTGGTGGCCAGGCGGCAGCCGCACGAGGCGATGATGATCGTCATCGACTACCGCAGGTCGCTGCTCGACTCGGCCGCGACCGCGCACCGCATCGGCTACGCCGCGTCGAGCACCGCCGCCCAAGAGCTGATCAACGACCTACGCGGGGCCCTGCTCAAGCGGCTGCCGCCCGCGGACCTCACGCCCGAGCAGCTACGGGAAAGGAGCTGGTGGCAGGGGTCCGACGTCTACGTCGTCGTCGACGACTACGACCTGGTGGCCACCTCGTCCAACCCGCTGCTGCCGCTGGTGGACCTGCTGCCGCAGGCGCGGGACATCGGCCTGCATCTGGTCCTTTCCCGCCAGATGGGCGGCGCCGGCCGGGCCATGTACGACCCGGTCATCCAGAAGCTGAAGGACATGGCCAGCCCCGCCGTCATCCTGTCCGGCAACAAGGACGAGGGCTACCTGTTCGGCAACGTCCGGGCGCATCCCCTGCCGCCCGGCCGGGGCTACCACGTCGACCGGAGGTTCGGCGCGCGGCTCGCCCAGACCGCGTTCCTGCCTCCCCCGGACAGTGCGTGACGGGCGGAAAGGAGCGGTACGTGGCCGGTTTCGACATCCACTTCCAGGCACTCGAAAGCTGCCGCATAGCGGTGCGCAAGGCCTGGGGCCAGTACGAGAGCCTGCACGGCGGCCTGCCCGAGGCGCCCGGCACCCCGGCGGCCGTCTTCGGGCACGTGGACGGCGCGGCGGCGCTGGCGGACGCCGTCGACACGGCCTACGCCGCGCTGACCGCGGAGGTGGGCGACGCGAGGACCAAGCTGAAAGGCGTCGAGCAGGCGCTGGAGAGCGTGCAGGACAACGTCCGTACGGCCAACAAGGCCACGTCGAACGCGATGCAGGTATGAGCAGGCGAGGGGACGGCATGAGCGAGCGCAGCGAGCGCAAGCACGGCGCGATCCGCGAATGCGGCCCCGAGCCGTCCGGCGAGGGCGTGGCATGAGCAGCGTCGCGGACCTGCCCGGCGGCGCCGAGCTGGCCGCCATGGCGCAGAAGGTGAACGGCGATCCGGGCAAGATCCGCGGCATCGCCCGGAAGTGGCGCGGCGCGGCCGGAGACGCGCAGGACTACGTGGGCGGGGTGGCCAGGGCGGTGCGTACCGTGGACGCCGCATGGCAGGGCCGGTCCGCCGATGCCTTCGTGGGCTACATGAACAGGTACGGCAGGGCGGCGGACGGCCTGCACGACGCTCTGACCGCGTGCGCGGACGCGCTGGAGAAGGTCGCCACCGCGCTGGAGAACGCCAAGACGAAGATCGACGGCATCTGCGCCAACGTGGCCGCCGAGGCGGCCTCCTACCGCGGCAAGAACCCGAAGGCCACGGACCAGGAGCTGGAAAGCGGGCTTCGCGCCATCGTGTCCCGGGGCGTGGAGGAGGCCCGGCCGCACCTGGAGCACGCGACCACGGCGGTCGGCGACGCCGCGAAGACGCTGGGCTCCCACTTGGGCGGTGAGTACCGGCACGGCGCGCTCACCTTCGCCAGGATTCCGGACCCGGTCAAGCAGGACTTCGTGCCCCGGCACGGGCATGCCGTCGACTGGCAGCGCACCCCCGGCTACACCGGTCCGCCCGGTGCCGGAGGCGTGCAGGCGAGGTACGCGTCGTACTCGACGAACCTGAGCGGCGGTGCGGGCGGCTTCGGCGGCTACGGCCCCAGCGGCCCGCCCCCGCCCGGCGGCGGGCCGGCGCCCACCGGCCAGGTCAAGGAGTGGATCGAGCAGGCCATCGCGATCCTCAAGGCGCAGGGCTACCCGGCCGAGAAGATGAATCCGGAGGACATCTGGACGATCATCCGGTACGAGTCGGGCGGCAACCCGCACGCCATCAACAACTGGGACTCGAACGCGGCGGCAGGAACACCGTCGAAGGGCCTGATGCAGACCATCGACCCGACGTTCCAGCGCTGGTCGCTGCCGGGCCACAAGGACATCTGGAACCCGGTCGACAACATCATCGCGGGCGTCCGGTACGCCATCGCGCGCTACGGCTCGGTGTCGGCCGTGCCCGGCGTGGTGGGCGTGAAGACCGGCACCGGATACCGGGGGTACTGACCTCCCGGGGTCGCAGCGGGCGAAAGGCCGGGCGGACGCCCGCCCGGCCTTCCTCCGGTGTCCCGGATCCGGACCTGCCGGTCCGGCCTTTGCATCTGTCAGGAGCAGTTACCCCAGTCGCCGCCGGCGCTGGACGAGCCGACGCTGCCGGAGTAGCGGACGCACTTGCCCTTCGCGTGGAGCCTCACCGGGCCGGCGTAGTACTTGTAGTTACCGCTGTCGGTCATGCTCTCCCCGCCCTGGACCTGCAGGGTCGCGGAGACCGGCGTCGCCTTGCCGATGTCGGTCGTCTTCATGGTGACGACGCAGTTCTCCCCGGTGCTCACGTTGTACAGCTGGTAGACGGTGCCGCCCGCGAGCGGGCTGCTGCGCTGCACGTAGTAGCCGGACCCGCAGACCTGGGTCGGGCTGTAGGGGTTCATGGCCGGGA
>JADGHC010000297.1 GCA_019689655.1 Microbispora sp. | reverse complement strand
CTGCTGGGTCGACGGCTGCCCCCTGCCCGCCACCATGTGCCAGATCGACCACGCCGACAACTGGAGCACCGGCGGCCTGACGAACCTGAAACTGCTGGGACCGGCCTGCCAGTTCCACAACCGCGACCGCTACCGGCACCCCGAGCGCTACACCCGCCGCAAGGTCGGCAAAGACCGCTGGGCCTTCACCTACCACCGCCTCGGCGCAGCCCGGCGGCGATGAACCACGGGCAGGGGCGGTACATGATCAGGCGGCCGAGGGTGACCCGCGTGCCCAGACGATCGGGGGCGGCGCACATGACCAGACGGCCGGGATGACCGTCGACCTCGCTGACGGAAGAAGCGGATCGACCGGTCGTAATCAGGTAGATCGCCTGGCCTTGCTGGGCTGGACGCGCCTCGGCTCGCCGGGCATCTTCGGGTAGTTTGGCGGGTACGGCATGTCACCCCGGTCGTCGGCGGCGTACCACTCCAGCAGCGTGCCGATGTCGTGGGCCCGGTCGTCGATGGTCCGCTGCACGTCGCCCAGCTTGGCGAACCGTTCCGGCATCGTCCTGATGTCGAAGTCGCGCGGGTCGCAGCCGGCCAGCTCCTCCCACGTCACGGGAGCGGAGACCCGGGCGTCGGGCCGCGCGCGGACCGAGTAGGCGGCCACCACCGTGCGATCGCGGGCGTTCTGGTTGTAGTCGATGAAGACCTTCTCCCCCCGCTCCTCCTTCCACCAGGCGCTCGTCGCCAGAGGCGAGCGCCGTTCGACCTCGCGGGCGAAGGCGATCGCGGCGTACCGCACCTCGGTGAAGGTCCAGCGGGGCTGGATGCGTACGTTCACGTGGATGCCGCGGCTGCCCGAGGTCTTCGGGTAGCCCGTCATGCCCAGTTCGTCGAGGATCTCCTTGGCCGTGAAGGCCACCGTACGGGCCTGCTCGAACGAGGTGCCCGGTTGCGGGTCGATGTCGATGCGCAGCTCGTCGGGATGGTCGAGGTCGGCGCGGCGCGAGTGCCACGGGTGGAAGTCGATCGTGCCCAGGTTGGCGCACCACGCGATGGCGGCCACCTCGGTCGGGCAGAACGCGTCGGCGGTGCGCCCGCTGGGGAAGCGCACGGTGACGGTCTCGATCCAGTCGGGATGCCGGGGCATCCGCTTCTGGTAGATCGCCTCGCTGCCGACGCCGTCGGGGTGCCGCTTGAGGTAGGTCGGCCGATCCCGCAGGGCGCGCAGCACGCCGTCCCCCACGCTCACGTAGTACTCGACCAGGTCGCGCTTGGTGGCACCGATCTCCGGGAAGTAGATCTTGTCCGGATTGGTGACCTTGACCACGCGGCCATCCACCTCTAGCTCGATGTACGGCGACGCCATGGACGAGACACTACCCGGAGAAGGTGGTCCGTCCCGGGCTGCCGACGGCGGCCGGACCGGGCGCTCCCACGGCCGCGCTCCCTGCGCAGGCACGTGGTCGCGTACGGCGCGCTCGCGTTCGGACTGCGCCGCACGCGACGGGACGGACCACGACGGCCGCCCCGCGGGCGGCCCTCCTCTCGCCGTCCGGCGGCGTCCAGCACGGGTCGGGTGCTTCGCCGCCCCTGACGGCTGTGCGGGTGACCGCCCCCGCGCGGGTACGGCGATCAACCCCCTCGTCAGTGAAGACGCCGGAAGACCCGGGAAAGGATGCTTCGACCGGCGAACACGCGCGGGGAAGATCCGGGACCTCGGTGGAGTTCCTCAGTTCGTAATCCCCGCGAGGGGCCACTGAAGGCAGGGTGGTGAGCATGGAGAAGGTCGTCAAGAGCGACGCCGAGTGGCGCGCGCAGCTTTCCCCCGAGGAGTACCGGGTCCTCCGGCAGGCGGGGACGGAGCGTCCGTTCAGCGGTGAGTACGTCAACACCAAGACCGTCGGCGTCTACTCCTGTCGCGCCTGCGGAGCGGAGCTGTTCCGGTCGGAGACCAAGTTCGATTCGCACTGCGGCTGGCCGTCGTTCTACGAACCGGCGAAGTCGGACGCCGTGACCCTGCACGAGGACAACTCGCACGGCATGCACCGGGTGGAGGTCCGCTGCGCCCGCTGCGACTCGCATCTGGGGCACGTGTTCCACGGTGAGGGCTATCCCACGCCGACCGACGACCGGTACTGCATCAACTCGGTGTGCCTCACCCTCCAGCCGGCCGAGTGACGCCTATTTCGGCTTGGGGTGGGTGACCCGGCAGTCGTCGTCGTCCGGCCCGAGAATGTTGGCGAGGACGGGATTGCCGTTCTCGCCGAACCGTGACTGGACGAACACCACGGGGTTGGGCTCCCCGCGCTCGGCGAGGTACTCCAGGCCGCGTTTGCACAGCGTGATCGCGGCCTTGGAGTTGCCGGCGCTCTCCGGGAGGTTCGTGTAGATGCGCAGGTAGCCGCCGGTGGTGCGGATGTCCTTGATCCGCTTGGCGGTCTTGTCGTTCCACCTGCTGCGGAAGTACGCCTCCGCCTTCGTGTCGGTGTACTTCGACGGGCCGGACGCCTTTTTCTCGGCTTCCTTCTCGTCCCGCTTCGTGGGCGCCTTCTTGCCGGTGTCGACGCTGGCGACGGTCAGCTCCCCGGCCGGGGAGGCCATCGGCGTGGGCGCGGCGGCCATGTGCGCGGGAACCGAGGCGGAACGCGACAGCGGCCAGGCGATCGCCACGGCTCCGACGGCGAAGGCCGCCACCCCCAGCGACACCTCGACGACGTGCGAACGGGCCCGCTTCTTGCGGCGGCGCCCCCTGGAACGTGCCAGTCCGCTTGCCACTCTTCCTCACATGGACGTCGATCCTTCGTCACAGTATGGCAAAGACTCCGGACCGCCAAGACCGTTTCCGATGCTTCGGACACGATCCCGGCAGAACGTCCTTTTCGCCCTAATTCGTTAGGGCAGTGCGGCGACGAGTTCGCTGACCGGCTTGCGGGTGCCCGTGTAGAAGGGGATCTCCACCCTGGTGTGCCGCCTCGCCTCGGCTCCGCGAAGGTGGCGCATCAGGTCGACGATGCGGTGCAGCTCGTCGGCTTCGAAGGCCAGCATCCACTCGTAGTCGTTGAGGGCGAAGCAGGCGACCGTGTTCGACCGTACGTCGGGGTACTCGCGGGCCATCATGCCGTGCTCGGCGAGCATCCTGCGCCGCTCGGAGTCCTCCAGCAGGTACCACTCCAGAGACCGTACGAAGGGGTAGACGCAGACGAAACCCCTGGGCTCCTCGCCGGCGAGGAAGGCCGGGATGTGGGACTTGTTGAACTCGGCCGGGCGGTGCAGGGCCATGGCCGACCACACCGGCTCGCTCGCGCGCCCGAGGGCGGTGCGGCGGAAGCGGGTGTAGGTCTCCTGCAGGTCCTCCGGCGAGGGCGCGTGCCACCAGAACATGAAGTCGGCGTCGGCGCGGAACCCGGCCACGTCGTAGCAGCCTCGGGTCGTCACGTCCTTGCCCGCCGCCTGCGCGAGCAGGTCCTCGACCTCCTGGATCACGCCCTCACGGGCGGCGGGAAGCGAGTCGCGCAGCCGGAAGACCGACCACATCGTGTATCGGATGACCAGATTGAGATCGCGTGCCTTGGGCCGCGGGGCAGGCTCCGTCATGCCTCCATTCTGCCGGTGGGGTGCGGTGGTCCCGCCGCCGGGTGCGGTTGGTCCGGGCGCGCCCGGCGGCTCGGCCACGCGACCCGGTCAGGCTCCGGAGGCCGGTGCGCCCCCGGCGTTCCGCAGATGCTCCAGGACGAGCTTGGCGGCGGTGCGGGCGGTCGCGATGCAGGCCGGGATGCCGACGCCGTCGTAGGCGGCGCCGCAGACGGCGAGGCCGGGCTGCCCGGCGATCGCGGCGCGCACGCGGGCGATCCGGTCGAGGTGGCCCACGTCGTACTGCGGGAGCGAGGCGTTCCAGCGGGTCACCCGGGTGTCCAGCGGCAGACCCCGCACGCCCATGATCTCGGCCATCTCGTTCGCCGCCAGAGTGGTCAGCTCCTTGTCGTCGCGCTGCAGCATGAGTTCTTCCCCCAGACGGCCGATTGAGCACCGCACGATCAGGACGTTGCGGTCGGCCTCGGCCAGATGGGGCCATTTGACGCTGCTGAAGGTCGCGGCCTTGACCGGCCTGCCCTCGACCGACGGCACGAGGTAGCCGCTGCCCTGCGGCGGCTCGGGGAAGGCCGTCCTCGGGTAGGCGAGGGTGACGATCGCCATGCCGGCGTACTCGATCCCGGCCAGTTCCGCCGCCGCCTTCGGCACCTCGCGCCGGAGCAGGCGGGAGGCGGGCCGCGCGGGGACCGCCAGGACCACGGCGTCGGCGTCGATCACCTCCTCGTCCCCGGCGGGACCGGCGACCAGGCGCCAGCCGTCCGGCGTACGGATCAGGTCGCGTACGGTGACGCCGGTGCGGATGTGCGCGCCCGACTCCTTGGCCACCGCGGCGGGCAGCGCGCCCAGGCCGTTCCTGAGCGTGGTGAACACCGGCCCGCCGCCGGCGGGGGCCTCCGCGGCGATGCTCCTGGCCGCCTGCAGCAGCGACCGCTCGGTGCGGGCGGCGGCGGCGATCCGCGGCATGGTCGCATCCAGCGACAGCGTCTCGGCCCGGCCCGCGTACACGCCGCCGAGCAGCGGCTCGACCAGGCGGTCGACGACCTCGCTCCCCATACGGGCCCGGATGTAGGCGGCCACGGAGACGTCGCCGGTCACGAGCGTGGGCGGCAGGAACTGGTCGAGGGGCACCCGGGCGAGCCCGCCCGGCGACAGGATGCCCGAGCGCGCGAGGGCCACCACATCCGAGGGGACTCCCATCACCTGCTGCCGGGGCAGCGGGCGCAGCGACCCGCGCGACAGGATGGAGGCCCTGGTCGTGCCCGGGTCCACCAGGTCGTCGCCGAGACCGGCCAGCCGCGCCAGCTCCTTGCCCTCGGGGCGCCGCGCCAGCATCGACTCGGCGCCGGCGTCGACCTCCACCCCGGCCACCTCGGAGGCGTACAGCTTGCCGCCGACTCTCGGCGCCGCCTCCAGCACTGTGATCCGCAGGCCGGCGTCGGCCCGGTTCAGGTACAGCGCCGCGGCCAGACCCGCGATGCCCCCGCCGACGACGACCACATGACGACCCGCAATCCCGTCCATGGAAGAAAAGCTATCGGCCCGTACACACGGGTCCCGCACCGGCGCGGGGCGTGTCCGCGGGGAACCGGGAGCCCGGCCACGCCAGAAGCGTACGGACCATCACGTATCGGCTCATCGAACTTTTCCCCTGCTGGGCAAAAGTCAGCGCCCGTAGTAATAAAGTCGATGTCGTATGAGCAGAAGTAGAGTCACTCCTGACACGTAGTCCGATTCCCCGATCCGAAGAGCGGCGTGAAGCGAATGACGGCTCGCCCCGAGAACCCGCGCCAGGCGCTAATCCTGCGCCTCCTGCGTCAAGACGGCGCGCGTTCGCGTGCCGAACTCGGCGAGGTGGCCCGTCTGTCTCCGTCGAAGCTCGCCCTGGAGCTCGACCGGCTCATCAAGCTGAACCTGCTCGAAACCGGCGGGCTCGCGGCCTCGCGGGGCGGCCGCCGCTCGGGCATCGTACGGATCGCCTCACACCTGCGATTCGTCGGCATCGACATCGGCGCCACGTCCATCGACGTGGGGGTGACCAACGGCGAGCTGGAGGTGCTCGGCCACCTGTCCAGGCCGGCGGACGTGCGCGAGGGCCCCGAGGCGGTGCTCGAGCAGGCCATCGAGCTCGTCGGCAAGCTGCGGACCGGCGAGACGACCGAGATCCACGGCGTCGGGATCGGCGTCCCCGGCCCGGTGAGCTTCGCCGACGGGACCCCGGTCTCTCCCCCGATCATGCCGGGCTGGGACCGCTTCCCCGTACGGGAGACGCTGAGCCGGGAGCTCGGCTGCCCGGTGCTCGTGGACAACGACGTGAACATCATGGCGCTCGGCGAGCTGCACGCGGGCCTCGCCAGGGCCGTCGGCGACTTCCTCCTGGTGAAGATCGGCACCGGTATCGGCTGCGGCATCGTGGTCGGCGGCGAGATCTACCGCGGGGTGACCGGCAGCGCCGGCGACATCGGCCACATCCGGGTGGACGACGACGGGCCGTTGTGCACCTGCGGCGACACCGGCTGCCTGGAGGCGTACTTCGGCGGCGCCGCGCTGGCCCGCGACGCCCGCGCGGCGGCGGAGTCGGGCGAGTCCCCCTTCCTCGCGGAGCGGCTCGCGCGGGAGGGCACGCTGACGGCCGAGGACGTCGCCGCGGGGGCGGCCTCGGGCGACGCCGTCGCCGTACGGATGATCCGCCGGGGCGGCAGGCACGTGGGGAGTGTGCTCGCGTCCCTGGTGAGCTTCTTCAATCCGGGCCTGGTGATCATAGGGGGCGGGGTGGCCCGGCTGGGTCACGCGCTGCTCGCGGAGATCCGCAGCGTCGTCTACCAGCGCTCGCTGCCGCTGGCGACCGGCAACCTGCCCATCGTCTTGTCCGAGCTCGGCGACACGGCCGGGATCATCGGGGCGGCCCGGCTGATCAGCGATCACGTCTTCTCCGCCGGGTGAGCATTGTGACGCCATCGTGATCGCCGGCGTCGAACCTCCGGCGTGGGGCGGCGCGATATAAAAGATGTGAGGCGAATCCGATACGGTACGGCGGCCCTGCTGGCCGCGGCCTTTCTGCTGACGGGATGCGGCGGCTCGGACGAGCCGAGCAGCCAGATGAACGACGGTGCCGCCGCGCCCGCCGTGGGCGGCGGAAGCGGGGAAGGCGCCCCCGCCGCGGAGGGCGGGAGCGGCGGCCGGGACAAGGCCAAGATCGCACCGTCCGACCGCGCGATCATCTACCAGGCGGAGCTCACTGTCGAGGTCAAGGACGTCACGGCGGCGGCCGACCGCGCGAAGGCCATCGTGACGGGCGCCGGCGGATACGTCGCCGAGGAGCGCAGCGAGTCCCTGTCCGGCGACGATCGGTCCACCATCACGTTCAAGGTGCCCCCGGCGCGCTACTCCGACGTGCTCACCCGGCTCGGACGCGACCTCGGCAAACGTACGTCGATGCAGCAGAACGCGCAGGACGTCACCGAGGAGGTCGCCGACGTCGCCAGCCGGGTGAAGTCGGCCGAGGCGGCACTCGGGCAGTTCCGCACGCTGCTGTCGAAGGCGAACAAGATCGGCGAAATCCTGGAGATCGAGCGGGAGATCGCCCGCCGCGAAGCCGATCTGGAGTCGCTGCAGGCCAGGCAGAAGGCCCTTGAGGCGCAGACGAGCATGGCCACCGTGACGCTCACCCTGGTGCTCCCGCCCGGGCCCTCGCCCCGGCACCGCGAGGAGGAACCGGGCGGTTTCCTCGCCGGGCTGCGGACCGGGTGGGACGCCCTGACCACCTCGACCGTGGTGGCGCTGACCGTGCTGGGCGCGCTGCTGCCCTGGCTCGTCGTGGCCGGGCTGGTGTGGCTGGCCGTACGGGCGGTGCTGCGCCGGGTGCGCCGCCGGCCCGCCCCGCCGGCCGGTTCCGCGCCCCCGGGCCC
>JADGHC010000296.1 GCA_019689655.1 Microbispora sp. | reverse complement strand
TGCGGCGGGTGCGCGGCTTCTTGGCCTCGGCGGGCGCCGCCTCCTCACCGGTTTCGGCGGTTTCCGAGGTCGCGGCGGTCTCGGCGGTGGTCGTGGGCGCCTGCGGCGTCTCGGCGGGCGCCGGCTCGGCCGGAATCGCCGCGGCCTGCGGAGTTTCGGTCTGCGCAGTTTCGGCCTGCGCCGCACCGGCCGCCTCGGTCTGCGCCGTACCGGCTTCGGCGGGTGCGGCGGTGGTGGTCTCGGCCGTGGCGGCGGCGGTCTTGGTGGTCTCGGCCTGCGCCGTTTCGGCCGAAGCGGCCGCGGCGGGGGCCGGTTCCACCGCCGGCGTCTCGGCCGTCACCGCATCGGCCCGCTCGGCCTTGCTCGGGCGCGGGGCGTAGATGACGGGGGGCCTGCGCGTCTCCCGCCGTTCCTCGGACGCCTGCTCGGACGCCTGCTCGGGCTTCTGCGCGGCCGTACGCTCGTCCGCGGGAGCCGTGGCGGTTTCGGTACGCTCGCCGTCCTGGGCCTCGTCGCCGGCGAAATGCTGCTTGATCGCGGCCTTGATCTTGCTGCCGATCAGCACCGCCTGCCCGATTCCGTTCAAAGCGGCCTGGAGCACGAAGACCGGCAGGTCACGTAGCTTCTCCCGGCTCTCCAAAGCGTCGCGTAGAGGTTTCGTTATTGCTCTAAGGACGGACATTTCGGCTCCAGGCAGATGTGTATCTGATGCACCCAGGCTTGCAAGACCTAGGGTCAAAAGGCGGCTCGCGTTCCACATAGCATAGGAACATGGACGTGCAGACCTCAGCGACCCGCCGTGTCCTGGTCGCCAAGCCTCGCGGCTATTGCGCGGGAGTCGACCGCGCGGTGCAGACGGTGGAGCGGGCGCTGGAGCAGTACGGCGCGCCCATTTATGTACGCAAGCAGATCGTGCACAACACCCACGTCGTGAAGACGCTGGAGGAGCGCGGCGCCGTCTTCGTGGAGGAGACCGAGGAGGTCCCCGAGGGGGCCATCGTCGTCTTCTCCGCGCACGGAGTCGCGCCGGCCGTGCACGAGGAGGCCGCCAAGCGCCGCCTGCGGACCATCGACGCGACGTGCCCGCTGGTGACCAAGGTGCACAACGAGGCCAGAAGGTTCGCGGCCAAGGACTACGACATCCTGCTCATCGGGCACGAGGGGCACGAGGAGGTCGAGGGCACCGCCGGTGAGGCCCCCGAGCACATCCAGCTCGTGGACGGGCTCGACGGCGTCGACGCGGTGTCCGTACGCGACCCGGAGAAGGTGGTCTGGCTCTCCCAGACGACCCTGTCGGTGGACGAGACCGCCGAGACGGTCGCCCGGCTGCGTGCGCGGTTCCCGAACCTCATCGATCCGCCGAGCGACGACATCTGCTACGCCACCTCCAACAGGCAGGCGGCCGTCAAGCGGATCGCCGCCGAGTCCGACCTGGTGATCGTCGTCGGCTCGGCCAACTCCTCCAACTCCAAGCGGCTGGTCGAGGTCGCCAAGGACTACGGCGCCCCCGCCGCTTACCTCGTCGACGACGCCTCGTACGTACGGGACGAGTGGCTGGAGGGCGTCCGTACGGTCGGCCTGACGAGCGGCGCCTCCGTCCCGGAGGAGCTGGTGCAGGGAGTGCTCGCCAAGCTGGCCGAGCACGGCTTCACCGACGTCGAAGAGGTCGAGTCGGTGCAGGAGAAGATGCGGTTCGCCCTGCCCCACGAGCTCCGCAAGGACCTGCGCTCGGCCTGATCCGCCCGCTTTGCCGGGCGCGCTCCGGCCCGGCGCCCCCGGTTACTCGTCGGCGGCCTTGCCGTACAGGCGGGGCTCGAAGTATCCCTCCGGTTCCGGGTCGAAGGTGCGGGCGCGACGACGGCGAGCGCGGGTGGCCGGCGCCGGTGCGGGCCCCGGCCCGCCGCGCAGCTCCCGCACGTTGGCGGGCAGGCCGCGCACCCAGGCGATCGCCAGCGTGAGTGCGGACCCGAGGAACAGCCACGGCGCGCCCGACGACAACGTGGTGAACATGCCGAGCCCGAACGTCTGGAGCATCGACTCGGCCCCGAGCGCCCGTACGAGCTGCACCAGCAGTGCCACGACGAAGAACACCAGCGGGGGCGTCACCACCAGCGACAGCAGGTCCCGCGGAGCCACCAGCAGGACCGCCGCGATGCAACCGGCCACGAACGCGGGCCCGGGCAGGAACGGCATGCCCACCAGGGTGATCACGAAGAGCATGACGATCGCCCCCCGAGCGGTCAGCCGCAGCCCCGCTCGACCGGTGCCTGTCATCGGGCCCCCCTTACGACAAGTCTCGCGTCAATTTACCGTTCTGGTGCTGCGGGGGAGGGGGGCTTACCCGCTCTTCACCTTCGAGTTCGGGGATGGCGACCGGCCGAGGGACCTCCTCGACCGCCGCCGGGGCGTCGAGCCGGTGGTCCACCAGGCCGAGGTCGTGCATCCTCCGGGCACTGACCAGGACACGGCTCTCCAGTGAGCCGACCGTCTGGTTGTACGCGGTGACCGCCCTGGTGAGCGCCTTGCCCAGATTGTCGATGTGCCGGCCGAGGCCGCCGAGCCGCTCGTACAGTTCCTTGCCCAGATCGAAGACGGCCTTGGCGTTCTCACTGACCGCGGTCTGCTGCCAGGCGTACTGCGCGGTGCGGAGCATCGTGACGAGCGTCGTGGGAGTGGCGATGTGGACGCGCCTGCGCATCGCGTACTCCAGCAGCCCCGGATCGCGCTCCAGCGCGGGCGCGAGGAACGCCTCGCCGGGGATGAACAAGACCACGAACTCCGGGGACGGGCTGAACGCCTGCCAGTAGGACTTGGCGGCTAACCGGTCCACGTGCTCGCGCAGGTGCCGCGCGTGGGCGTCCAGCCGGGCCGAGGCGAACTCCGGATCGGTGGCCTCCGCCGCCTCCAGGTAGGCCGCGAGCGACACCTTCGCGTCCACGACGACGTTCTTGCCGCCGCTGAGCCGTACGACCATGTCGGGCCGGACCACGCCGTCGCGGGTGACGGCGCTCACCTGCTCGTCGAAGTCGCAGAATCGGGCCATCCCGGCGATCTCCGCCACCCGGCGCAGCTGCAGCTCTCCCCAGCGCCCCCGGGCCTCGGGCCGCTGGAGCGCCCGCACCAGAGCGTCCGTCTGCGCCTTGAGCCGCTCGGAGCTCTGCCGTACGAACTCCATCTGCTTGCTCAGCTCGGCGCGGGCGGCGCGGGCGCCCGCCTCGCTCTCCCTGAGCTGGTTTTCCACCTTCGCCAGCGTCTCCCGCAGCGGCGCGACCAGGTTCTCGACCGCCTGCCTGCGCTGGTCGAGGTCCCCGGCCGCCTCGGCCCTGGTGGTGTTGAGCCGGCTTTCCGCAAGTTCGAGGAAGCGCAGGTTGGCCACGTCGAGCGCGTGCGCGGAGATGGCCTGGAACCGCTCGGTGAGCTGGTTCTCCATGTAGGCCACCTTGTCCTCGGCCGCCCGCGTCCTCGCCTCGGCCTCGGCCACCTTGGCGGCGGCCTGGGCGGTGCGGCCCGCGGCCCGCATCCCCGCGAGGGCCGCGCCGACCACCACCCCGATCACGAGTCCCAGTGCGAGAGCCACGACATCCACGGTCTGGATGATTTCAGGCATTGGCGTGCCAAACAGGGAGGCGCGCCCGGGGCCCGGCCGGGCCGCCGATGTCCGGCACACCCGCCGAGACCCCTAAACTCGGGGTACGTGAGCTTGAGCATCGGCATCGTCGGCCTGCCCAACGTCGGCAAGTCCACGCTTTTCAACGCCCTGACCAAGAGCGGGAACGCCCTCGCGGCCAACTACCCGTTCGCCACGATCGAGCCGAACGTGGGCATCGTCGGCGTGCCGGACTCCCGCCTGGACAAGCTGGCGGAGATCTTCGGCTCCCAGCGCATCGTGCCGGCCAAGGTGGAGTTCGTCGACATCGCCGGCCTGGTGAAGGGCGCCTCCGAGGGCCAGGGCAGGGGCAACCAGTTCCTCGCCAACATCCGTGAGACGGACGCGATCTGCCAGGTCATCCGGGTCTTCTCCGACCCCGACGTCACCCACGTGGACGGCGAGGTGTCGCCCGAGCGCGACATCGAGACGATCAACACCGAGCTGATCCTCGCCGACCTGCAGACGATCGAGAAGGCGCTGCCCCGCCTGCAGAAGGAGGCCCGCAACAACAAGGACCGCAAGGTCCTCCTGGAGGCGGCCGAGGCCGCGGCGAAGCTGCTCGACTCCGGCACGACCCTGTACGCCGGGGGCAAGGCGGCCGGGATCGACCTCGCCGACCTGCGCGAGCTCCACCTCCTGACGGCCAAGCCGTTCCTGTACGTCTTCAACCTCGACGCCGACGAGCTGACCGACGCCGACCTGCGGGCCAAACTCTCGGCGCTCGTGGCGCCGGCGGAGGCCGTGTTCCTCGACGCCAAGATCGAGTCGGAGCTGGTCGAGCTGCCCGACGATGAGGCGCTGGAGCTGCTGCAGTCGGTCGGCCAGGAGGAGTCCGGACTCGCCCAGCTCGCCCGGGTCGGCTTCGAGACGCTGGGCCTGCAGACCTACCTCACGGCCGGGCCCAAGGAAGCCCGGGCCTGGACGATCCGCAAGGGCGCGACCGCTCCCGAGGCCGCCGGGGTCATCCACAGCGATTTCCAGCGCGGCTTCATCAAGGCCGAGGTCATCTCGTTCGAGGACCTGGTGGAGGCGGGCTCGATGGCGGCCGCCAGGGCGGCCGGCAAGGCCCGCATCGAGGGCAAGGACTACGTGATGCGCGACGGCGACGTGGTGGAGTTCCGCTTCAACGTCTGACGGTTTCCCGGCTCCTGCCCGGTCGCCGCGACCTCGGCATGTCCTCGCTGCGGTACGGCCACCTCTGCGACCGCATTTCAATCCGTGTGGCGGACGTCACATACGACCTTGAGCGGCCGTAAAATGACCGTTTTGTGCAAAAGAGGAGGTGTGTGCGGATTCGCCCGTCACTCTCCGTACGGATCCTCCGTAACCAGCGCAAACACGTGAGCCGGTCGTCACGGACGCATTCGTGATGCGCATTGCTGCAATGAGATGAGGGTCGCTTGGGCGGGCACTTGCCGCTTCAATTTATCTTTTCATGACAAATCTCTCGGTGACCACCGCGGGTGCTCCGGAGCGCCGCCCGCCCGCGATCCCGGGGTCGCCGACGGTGCCGCCGCGGGCGGCGCGTGTGCCGTCCTCCCCGAGGCGCGCGGGTATCCGGGGCGCGGCGGCTCCGTCCCGGCGGGGCCGCCGCGGCGCGTATGCCCGGTTTCGATATGCCTGCGAGCTGCGAAGACAGCAATAGGTGGCGGTTAGGTAATCGATGTCCCCGCTGGCCAGGCGTAACGTGCTTTTCCGCGGCGTGGAGGAGGTGCGGGGCGCCACAACGGCATGTAGACCTTGTTTGCTCGGTCGCGGCGATGCTTGCACCATGGGCGTGGCTTACCTGGAAGAATTGGCGGAACCGCTAGGGTGAATACTTCGATGCGGTTAACCGGGTCGAGGGCAAGAGGAAACCGCGCCAGCCGGAGGGATCGGCGCGAGCGGAGGCGTGATGGCTCGCAGGTCAGACGTCCAGCAGGATCCGCGGATTGCTGGCGACCCTGACCCATACCCTTTGGAAGGCTTCGAGCACGCGAGCGCCGCGCACGGCACCGCTCCCCGCCGCAGGGGCTGGAGCGGCGGCGGTGGCCGTTGGCTCGTATGGACCGGGCGGGTCATCCTCTGGGCCTTGATCATCGTCATCGTGGTCAACGGTGTGCGTGCCCCGTTCGATCGGCTGACGCAAGACGAGCGGGCACCCGCCACCCCCACCGATTCGGCCACCTCGGGGTTCCCGACGACGAAGGCGGCGGCGTTCGCCAACCAGTTCGCGGCGGTGTATCTGAACTACGACGCCAACAACCCCCAGCAGCGCGCGGAACGGCTCAAGCCTTTCCTGCCCGAGGGCGCCGACGAGCAGTTCGGCTGGAACGGCTACGGGCGCATGCAGGCGGGAGCGATCCAGTTCGCCGGGATCGACGTGATCGACGAGCACAACGCCCGGGTGACCGTGAGCTACCAGTCCGAGGGCACGCGGGGACTGCTGTCCGTGCCGGTCTACTACGACAACGGCAAGTTCGTGGTCTCCGCCCAGCCGGCCCTGCTGCCCGCGCCGGGGCCCGCCGGCCTGCCCCAGCTCCCGGACCCGGACCGCGACTCCGCCACCGAGGCCGAACTGCGTCCCCAGCTCGAAGGCTTCTTCAAGGCGTACGCCGCGGGCAACCAGGTCGACCTGCAGCGGTACGTCGCGAGCGGGGTGACCATCAACGGTTTCAACGGCGAGTTCAGCCTGGCCGAGCTGAAGGACGTGGTGGTGCCGCCGGGCGCCGCCGACAGCAGGAAGGTCATGGCGGTGGTCGTGTGGGCGGTGTCGTCCGACAGGCCGGCGGTGGCGAGCCCCTCGCAGGACCCGGCGGCGCAGCCCGCGGGCCTCGAACAGGCATATGAGTTGACGGTTGAGAAGCAGGGCGGCAAGTGGTTCGTGAGGGATATCCAAGGTGCGAACCGATCCGTGGGGTAGCGCATGCCCGGCACAGACATCGCTGATCCATCCCCCCGGGAGGGCGAGAGTTGATACTGAAGACCATCGCGGACCACGTCCTTGATCTTGCTGCGCCGTCTCCGGCGCCGACGACGGGCATCAACACCGAAGGTCTCGCCGATTTCCTCCGGAGGTTCTTCGCCCCGCTCTTCCTCGCGGTCGTCTCCGTCGTGGCGCTCTTCTTCCTCTTCACCCGTGAGATCACCAGGTTTGTCCAGTTCATCATCCTGGCGATCGCGATCGGCGTGATCTTCTACGTTCCCAACATCATCGAGGTGACGGCGAAGGCGATCGCGGGCGCGCTTGGCATCAGGTGATCGGGCGGAGAGGAGGTTCGGGGTGGATCTGCCCACGTATACCAACATCTGGCGTATCGAGAAGCGGCTCTACAAGCTGTACGACCTACGGCTGCCGATGCCGCTTCCGGTCGTCTGGATCGGGGTGTTCGTGGGTGTCTCCGTGCCCTGGTGGGTCTTCCTCTACCTGATCGGGCTGCCGTTCGCGGCTCCGTGGCACGTCATCTACCTGGTTCCCCCCGGTGTGCTCACCTGGCTTTCCACCCGCCCGGTCATCGAGAACAAGCGTCTTACCGAGCTGCTCCAGTCGCAGCTTCGCTACATGAGCGAGCCCCGGACATGGTGCCGGATGGCCCCGTTCGACGAGCCGGACGAGGTCGTCTTCACGGCGCGCGTCTGGCGGAGGACACCCCCGGTGGTCGCCGCGCGACATGGCAGGGCGGCCGCCAAGGCCCGTCGCCGGGTCTCGGTCAAGGTGCCCGTCACCAAGGTCTCCGGGGCCGGCGTACGGGCGCCCAAGAAGGCCGCCGCGCGAACGGGCGCCCCCCAGGTGGACCCCTCGCGGGTCGTACGCCCGGCCGTGGCGGCAGCGGCGGCCGCCCCCCCCCGCCTTTATAAAA
>JADGHC010000295.1 GCA_019689655.1 Microbispora sp. | reverse complement strand
GACCTATGTTTATAAGAGACCGGGCTGGGCGCGGGGGCCGGGCGGGGGGCGGCCGGCAGCGGCACCCGGTAGACCGGGCTGTGCTTGCCCTCGCTCCCGGTGAGCAGGGCCGTGCCGTCCCTCGTGTACGCGATGGACTCGGCCTGGTCGAGCGGCGGCATCGTGACGCGCGCGAGCAGCTTGCCGGGCGAGCGATAGACGGACGCCGAGAAGTAGGTGCGGATGACGAAGCTCGACCCGTCGGGGGCGTACGCCGCGTCGGTGGCCATGATGGGCGCCGGCCCTACCCTGCGCAGCACGTTCACCGTGCCGGTGCGCAGCTTCGCCGGGGCGGCGTAGACACCACCGGTGATCTCCTTGCTGACGATGTACAGCCGGCCGGTGCGGGGATCGACCATCATCCCCTCCGCGTTGCGCGGGCCGTCGGCGTACCGGAAGCGATACCGGGTGGCCCGCAGCGTCGCGTCCTGCATCCTCCGGGGCTCGACGACCTTGTAGACGGACACGTCCGGCCAGGCGGTGAGGTTGTCCCCGATGTCGGCGATCCACAGCACCCCGCGGCCCGTCGCCGGGTCGACGGAGGCCGCGATGGCCTCCCAGTCCCGGGCCTCGGCGTTCCCGATCGTGAAGGTCGCCCGCGTACGGCCGTCCGGGCCGATCGCGTAGATCTGCGGCCCGTTGCCGCTGTCGTTGTGGGTGTAGACGATGCCCTTGTGCGTGGGCGAGACGGCCAGGCCGCTCGACTCGGCGATCCGGTCGTCCCTGATCCGGAACAGCAACCGCGTCGCGTCATCGCGCGCGGCCGCCGTGGCACGGACGGCCGAAGAATGCGCGGCCGTGGCGGGGACGCCGGCCGACGCCGCCGTGGCGGGAGCGCCGGCCCGGGCCTCGGCGCCGGGAAGAACCGTGCCGGGAAACACCGCGCCCGCGAGGAGGGCCAGGAGGACTCGCGGCACCCGTCTCGTCCGGCTCCCCCCTGTTGCGCTCCTCATGCGGCCATCATCCCCGATGCCCGCCCCGGGCGCGGCGGCGGACATGCCCCCGGTCGTCCCGGAATCGGTCAGGACCGGGTATGCGGCAGGCCGGTCGCCGCCCGGGTGATCAGACGGCGACGCGGTCGTCCCAGGTGATCCGGTAGTCGTGCATCCAGGCCATCGCGTTCCGCTTCTGGATGCGCCGCATGATCACGGGGAGGATCAGGTCGCGGACGAAGGCCCCGCCGGGGCCCGGCGCCTTGCCGTCCCCGTTGCGCTTGCCCTGCGCCACGATGCGCTCGACCCGATCGCGCCGCAGCCGCTCGAAGGCGGCGAACGCACGCGCGGGGTCCGCCGCGTCGCGCAGGCACTTGCCGAGCACCACGGCGTCCTCGATCGCCATAGACGCGCCCTGCCCGGAGGAGGGCGAGGTGGCGTGGGCGGCGTCTCCGACGATGACCATGCGCTCGGTGAACCACTTCGGCACGGTCGGGAAGTCGTAGGTGTTCCAGACCGGCAGCATCTTCGGGGTCGCCGTGATGATCTGCCGCATCGGCCCCTCGTCGTCCCCGAACAGGTCCATGAGCCTGGCCCGCCACTGCTCGGGAGTGATCGCCGCGAGCTCCTCGGAGGTCATCTCCCGGCGGCTGGGCGGGTTGGCGAACCACCACACCCGGTCCTCCGGGGCGATCATGTAGCCGAAGAAGCACCGCTTGCCGAAGATGAAGTAGCAGACCCCCGGCCTCCCCGGCGGCCTTACGCCCTCGGCGTAGCCGCCGGTGTTCAGCAGCCCGACGTACCGGGCCCGGGGGGCGCCGGGGTCGATGAGGGTGCGGGTGCGCGAGCGCAGTCCGTCGGCGCCCACCAGGAGGTCGCCCTCGGCCTGGCTCCCGTCCGCGAAGACCGCACGCACCCCGCCCGGGGTGGCCGAGGCGTGGGTGAGCCGCTTGCCGTAGTGGATCGGCACGCCTCGCCGTACGGCCTCGTCGCGCAGCGCCTGGTAGAGGTCGGTGCGCTTGAGCGTACGGCTCGGCTGGCCGAGCGTGGCCAGGGTCTTGCCGCGCGCGTTGCGCAGCTCCATGAGCGGCGTGTCCATGCCCAGGTCGCAGACGAGGTCGTACAGGTCGAGCAGGCGCAGGGCCTCCAGCCCGTTGACCGCGAGGGTGAGGAAAGCGCCGACGCCCTCGGCGCCCCGGTCGTACGCCTCGTAGATCTCGCTGTCGATTCCGGCGCGCTGCAGCGCCATCGCTGTGACGGGACCCGCGATCCCGCCCCCGATGATCAACGCCTTACCAGTCATGCCATGACTATACATATTATGACTATTCATAGCAAGACTTTATGATGAGCGCCATGTCGAGACGGCGATCCCCCCTGGCCACGGCCGTGCTCGCCCTGGTCTGCGAGTCGCCGATGCACGCGTACCGGATGCGGCAACTGATCAAGGAGCGGCATCAGGACGACGTGGTGAACGTCGCGCAGCGCAACAGCGTGTACCAGGCCATCGACCGCCTGGTCCGCGACGGGCTGCTGGCGGTACGCGAGACCACCCGCGAGGAGAACCGGCCGGAGCGGATCGTCTACGAGGCCACGCAGGCGGGCCGGGAGACGCTCCGGCAGTGGATGCGCACCATGCTGTCCACCCCGGCCAGGGAGTTCCCCGAGTTCCCCGCCGCGCTCGCCTTCCTGTCCGTGCTGACGCCGCAAGAGGCGCTGGCCGCGCTGCGGCAGCGGATCGCCACGCTGGAAGAGCGCCTGTCCGCGCTCGACGCCGAGATCTCCGGCAGCCTGGCCTACGTGGCCCGCCTCTTCCTCGTGGAGTCGGAGTATCAGCGGGCCCAGATCGCCACGGAGCTGGATTTCGTACGCGGCCTCGCCGACGACCTGAGCGAGGGCCGCCTCACCTGGGACTTCGAAATTTGAGGCGTGCCGGGTCTCGCCTGGAGTCCACTCCAGGTTCCTAGGCTTGGAGCCATGGAATACGGACACCTCGGCCGTACGGGCCTACTGGTCAGCAAGCTCTGCCTGGGGACCATGAACTTCGGTCCGCACACCACGGAAGAGGACGCCTTCGCGATCATGGATCGCGCCCACGAGCTCGGGATCAACTTCTTCGACACCGCCAACGTCTACGGCTGGGTGAAGGGCGAGGGGATCACCGAGAAGATCATCGGGCGCTGGTTCGCCAAGGGCGGCGGCCGTCGCGAGCGTACGGTCATCGCCACCAAGCTGTACGGCTCGATGGGCGACTGGCCGAACGAGGAGAAGCTGTCCGCGCTGAACATCCGGCGGGCGGCGGAGGCCTCGCTGCGCCGGATGCAGACCGACTACATCGACATCTACCAGGCCCACCACATCGACCGGGACACCCCGTTCGACGAGTTCTGGGAGGCCATGGACATCCTCAAGCAGCAGGGCAAGATCCTCTACGTCGGCTCGTCGAACTTCGCCGGCTGGCACATCGCCAAGGCCCAGGAGGCGGCCCGCCGCCGCAACACCTTCGGCCTGGTCAGCGAGCAGTCCCACTACAACCTGCTGGTCCGCGCGCCGGAGCTGGAGGTCATCCCGGCGTGTGAGGACTACGGCCTCGGGCTGATCCCGTGGAGCCCGCTGGCGGGCGGCCTGCTCGGCGGCATCCTCCGCAAGATCGACAAGGGCCGCTCGGCCACCGACCGGATCGCCGCCGAGCTCGACAAGCACCGCGACAAGATCGAGCGGTACGAGGCGTTCTGCGACGAGCTCGGCGAGAACCCGGCCAACGTGGGGCTGGCCTGGCTGCTGCACCAGCGTGCGGTCACCGCGCCGATCATCGGCCCCCGCACGATCGAGCAGCTCGACGGCACGATCCGGGCACTGGAGATCAAGCTCGACGACAAGGCGCTCGCCCGGCTCGACGAGATCTTCCCCGGCTACAAGACCGCCCCCGAGGAGTACGCCTGGTAAATCAGGCGGAGTTCAACAACGCGCCGACGAGCACGATGAGCACGAGCAGCGCGAGCACCGTGGGCAGCAGCCAGCGACGAGGACGATCCACGCCAAGGAGCCTAGTCGCGGATCGCCAGTGGGTACGCCTCGACCTGTTCGTATCGCACGCTCGCCCCGATGTGGCTGCGTACGAGGTGCACGGACGACACCTCCCAGCGCCGCCCGCCGAAGGTGCTCAGGGCTCCGACGAGGGGGCGCAGGTCGCCGCCGTGGCGTGATCGGGTCCGGGTGCGGGCCAGGGTGAGATGGGGATGGAACCGCTTGCGGTCCGTCTCCACCGCCCCGGCCCGCCGGGCGCCGGCCGCCACCGACCCGGCGAGCCTCGTCAGCGCCGGGCCGGCGTGCAGGCCGACCCAGAAGATGCGCCCCCGTGAGGCGGAGGGGAAGGCTCCGGCGCCGCCGAACGACACCGTCTCGGGCGCGTATCGGGCGGCCGCCCGGGCCAGCCGTACGCGCAGCTCGGGCAGGACCTCGTCGGGCACCTCGCCGAGGAAGGCCACGGTCACGTGCCACAGCTCGGGCTCGACCCAGCGCAGCTCCGGCCACCCGGCGCGTACGGGTTCGACGACCGTGGCCAGCTCCGCCAGCGCCTCAGGCGGCGGCAGCAGCGCCACGAACAATCTGCTCACGCGCCGATTCTTCCCTGCGCGCGACGCGGGCCGCGACCATCCGGGTCACCAGCACCGCCAGGCAGACGGCGCACATGCTCATCACGCCCGCGGCCACGACCGACACCCGGGGACCGGCCAGCTCGGCGAGCCAGCCGACCAGCGGCGACCCGATCGGCGCTCCCCCGGTGAAGACCAGCACGTAGATGCCCATGACGCGGCCGCGCATCTCGGGTGAGGCGCCGAGCTGCACCATCGTGTTCGCGGTCGTGTTGACCGTGATCATCGCCATGCCCGCGGGGACGAGCATCAGCAGGAACGCCACGTACGCGGGGGCGAGCCCGGCGGCGACCTGGAACAGCCCGAAGCACAGCGCCCCGGCGATGAGGAACCGGCGGCTCGGCTTGCGCCGGCGCGCGGCCAGCAGCGCACCGCCGAACGCCCCGACGGCGAACGCGCTGGACGCCACGCCGAAGGAGGACGCGCCGGCGCCGAACGCCTGCTTGGCCATCAACGCGATGCTGGTCGAGAAGCTCTGCGCGAAGATCGCCATGAACGCCACGAGCATCAGCGGCAGCAGCAGATCGGGGCGGCCGGCGACGTAGCGCAGCCCCGCCCGCAACTGGCCCTTGCCCCGTGGCACCGGCTCGGGCGAGCGCAGCTCGGACACCCGCATGAGCGCGAGCCCGGTGATCACGGCGGCGAACGACGCGGCGTTCAGCACGAAGATCGGGCCGGTGCCCATCCAGGAGATCAGCAGACCCGCCACCGCCGGGCCGACGACCCGGGCGAGGTTGAACGTCGAGCTGTTCAGCGCGATGGCGTTCGGCAGGTCCTGCCGGCCCACCATCTCGACCACGAACGACTGCCGGGTGGGCACCTCGACGCAGGACACCATGCCGAGCGTGAACGCCATGACGTACACGTGCCAGACCCGGGCCGTCCCGGTGATGACCAGCACGCCCATGGTGAGCGCCAGCAGCCCCATGAGCGTCTGGGCCACCATGAGGGTCCGGCGCTTGGGGTAGCGGTCCGCGATCACCCCGCCGAACATCCCGAACAGCATCGTCGGCAGGAACTGCAGCGCCACGGTGACGCCGAGCGCCGAGCCGCGGCCGTGCGCGAGGTCGAGGACCAGCCAGTCCTGGGCGGTGCGCTGCATCCAGGTGCCGACGTTGGAGATCACGCCCCCGGAGGCGAACAGGCGGTAGTTGTAGTTCCGCAGCGAGCGGAACATGCCGCCTACATGGTGGACAGCTTCTCCAGGATCGGCGCCGCCGCCCGCAGCGTCGCCCTCTCCTCCGGCGTCAGCTCCTTGAGCCGCTGCGCCAGCCAGGCTTCCTTGGTTCGGCGCTCTTCCTTGAGCAGCGCCGCTCCCTGCGGCGTCACGCTGACCGTCACCTGCCGGCGATCGGTGGGGTGCGGTTTGCGTTCCAGCAGACCACGGTCTTCCAGCTTGGCGATCACGCGGGTCATCGAAGGCGGCTGCACCTTCTCGTGCTCCGCGAGCTCGCCGGGGGTCATTGCGGTGTGGCGCTCGACGGCGACGAGCGTCGCAAGCTGTGTGGGTGTCAGTGAATGGTGCGCGGCCTGCCTGCGCATCCTCCGCGTCAACCGAGCGAGGGACACGCGCAGAGCGGACGCGAGAGCGGCGTCGCTGCGCAGGTTCTGGGCGTTCGTTAGCATGACTCATTACCTTTGCTAACTATATGCGCCATGTCGGTATTCCCCCAAGCCGTCCGGTTGGTGATCGCCATACCGTACCGGCACGCCCGGGCGGGTGAACAAGAAGGCCCGACCCCGTGTGGGGGCCGGGCCTGGCAGGCGCCGCGCGTCAGGCGAAGTCCCCCGGCGTGAACTCCTTGGGCTCAACCAGGACGAGCCAGTTGCCCTGGTTGTCGCGGATGACCGCCTCCACCCCGTACGGCCGATCCGCCGGCTCCTGGAGGATCGTCACGCCCTTGGCCGCGAGCTCCTGGCAGGTCTTGCGGCAGTCGTCCACGCGCAGCCCGAGGCCGCCCGCCTGGCCCTTGTCGAGCTGCCTGCGGTAGAAGGCGGCGCCTTCCTCGTCGAGCGGCGGCCCCGGCTTCATCAGCGTGATCTCGAGCTCCGGGTGGTCCGGGTGGTTGACGGTGACCCACCGGAACCCGTCCATCTGGACGTCGGTGTTGGGGACGAAGCCGAGGACGTCCACGTAGAAGTCGCGGGCCTCGTCCTGGTCGCGGCAGTAGAGAGTGATCAGCGAGACGTTCCGAATCATGTGGACGACGCTACTTCGGCCCCGCTGACCTGGGCTTCTCCAAAATTGCACAACCCTCGTCGCGCTTGGGCGCGCCCTTGAGGTCGAGCACTCCGTTCATGAACAGGTAGCAACCGGGGACGCGGGGGCCGCCGCGCGCCGCCCACCGGTCGCGGTATTCGCTCGGGCTCTCCCCCACCATCTGCCGGAACTTGGCCGAGAACGAGCCCAGGCTGCTGAACCCGACGGCCATGCAGATCTCGGTCACGGTCAGGTTGGCGAAACGCAGCAGGTCTTGGGCGCGCTCCAGCCGCCGCCTGGTGAGGTAGCGCATCGGCGTCTCGCCGTACGCCGCCTCGAAGCAGCGGACGAAGTAGAACTTGGAGACCCCGGCGACGGCCGCGAGCCGGTCGAGATCGAGCTCGCTCCGGTAGTCGCGATCCATGCAGTCCCTGGCCAAGCGCAGCCGCGGCAGCAACTCCGCCGGCACCGCACGCTGCCCCCTCATGGCCACGTCACGACACTAACCCGCCCCACCGACATTTAGCCTCGCTCGTGGAGCTGCCAGGGCATCTTGGCGGTGACAGCAAAACATGGGCCGCCGGGACACAAGCCCCGGCGGCCCAGTATGATGCGCGGTCCGGCCGGCTCAGGACAGGCCGAGCAGGCTCTTGATGGGCTCC
>JADGHC010000294.1 GCA_019689655.1 Microbispora sp. | reverse complement strand
ATCCTTCCCCGGCCGCGGCGGCTCGCGGCCCGGCAGGCCGTCGGCGGGATGGCGGGGCCGGTTCTATCCGGCCGCCGCGCCTGCCGGGGCCGTGCCCCCGTCGTTCGCGCGATGTGCGGAGCCCGGCCATTCCATGAGGTTCTGCAGCAGCTCCGCCTGCTCGATGGCGTCGTCGAGCGCGTTGTGGGTGTGCGGACGCCCCGAACGCACCTCGCGCGGCATCTGGCGCTTGGTCGCCCAGGCCACCGGCACCACGGCCTTGGCGGCGTACAGCGTCTTGATGTCGATGCACCGGGAGTGGCCGAAGGG
Organism: Microbispora sp.; assembly: GCA_019689655.1. Classification (GTDB taxonomy): domain Bacteria; phylum Actinomycetota; class Actinomycetes; order Streptosporangiales; family Streptosporangiaceae; genus Microbispora. Next base: position 7,203 of record JADGHC010000294.1, on the reverse strand, counting down.
CGATGCGCCGGTGAAGCGGAGGAAGTACCAGTACAGCCACATCCAGTCGTACGACAGCGGGAAGGCCGCCAGCACCGGCAGGTCGTCGCCGCACACCTCGCGCACCCAGGCCGCCGCCGCCGTCATCGCCTCGGCCGGGTCGCGCCCCTCGCGCAGCAGCGTCGCCCGGTCGAGGCCGCTCACCGCCAGCGCCTCCGGCACGTAGTCGTCGCTGATCGGCCGTAACTCGGCGTAGAAGGTCCGGGACTCGGGGTCGGTCCGCTCGAATCGTCGCCCGCTCATCCGGCCGGCCACCGTCATGCCGAAGCTGACCATCGAATAAGGCCCCGGAATCGGACCATCCGCCTCGACATCAACCGATATGTACGTTTCGGCTTTCAATGAAATCTCCTTGAGTCACCGGGGCGGACGGCTAGCATTCCATCACGTTCGGTAGTCGAGCGATCACGGGGGGCGGCAGTGCTGGACGGCGATACGTCCTCGGTCGCCGCCGGCATGTCGCGGGAACCGCCCGCCCATCCGATGCCCAGGCCGCCGGCGTGGGCCGTGCGATATCGGCTCACCGTGGCCGTGTGCGACATCGTGAGCGCCCTTCTCGCGGGGGTCACCGCCGTGGTGATCCGGTTCGGCGAGGTTACTCCCTACGTGGTGCCCTATGTGATCGCGAGTGCCGCGCTGCCCGTCGTGTGGGCGGGGATTTTGGGCCTGCACGGGGCGTACGACCCGCGCCTGATCGGCGTGGGGGCGGAGGAGTTCCGCCGGGTGGCGCGGGGCGGCTTCACGCTGATCGCCGGTGTCGCGATCGCCGCGTACGCGACGAAGACCGGCGTCGCCCGCGGCTACGTCCTGATCGCGCTGCCGCTCGCCCTCGTGCTCACGCTCGGCGCCAGGTACGGCCTGCGCCGGCGGCTGCACCGCAGGCGGGCCAGAGGAGAAGGCTGCATGCGCAGGGTGGTGGCGGTGGGCCACCGGACGGCGATCGCCGAGCTGGTGGAGACCTTCCGCCGGGAGCGCTACCACGGGATGGAGGTCGTGGCCGCCTGCGTGCCCTCCCACGCCGCCGGCCGGGTCGCGGACGTGCCCGTGCTCGGCGACTTCACGGACGTGCCACTGGTGGTCGAACAGGTCAGGGCGGACACGGTGGCGGTGCTCGCCTGCCCCGAGCTGGACGGCGCGGCGCTGCGCCGGCTGGCCTGGCGGCTGGAGCGCTCGCGCACCGACCTCGTGGTGGCGCCCGCGCTGATGGAGGTGGCCGGTCCGCGGACCACGATCCGGCCCGTCGCCGGGCTCCCGCTGCTGCACGTGGAGCATCCCGAGCTGGCCGGCGGACGCCGGCTCATCAAAGACATGTTCGACCGGGTCGTCGCCGCCGTGGCGCTGGTCGTGCTGGCTCCGCTGCTGGTCGTCGTCGCCGTGGCCATCCGGGCGACGAGCCCCGGGCCCGCCCTGTTCCGCCAGCGGCGGGTCGGCAAAGACGGCGTGGAGTTCACGATCCTCAAGTTCCGCACGATGCGGCGGGACGCGGAGGTCCGCAAGATCGACCTGGTCAGCGATGCCGACGGCGTGCTGTTCAAGGTGCGCAGGGACCCGCGGGTGACCCCGCTCGGCGCGGTGCTGCGGCGTTACTCGATCGACGAGCTGCCGCAGCTCGTCAACGTGCTGCGGGGCGACATGTCGCTGGTCGGGCCGCGCCCGCCGCTGCCCGGCGAGGTCGCGCGCTATGGCGACGACGTGCGCAGGCGGCTCGTGGTGCGGCCGGGAATGACCGGCCTCTGGCAGGTCAACGGCAGGTCCGACCTGTCCTGGGAGGAATCGGTACGGTTGGACCTGCGTTATGTCGAGAACTGGTCTCTCATGTTGGATCTGCAGATCTTATGGAAGACGTGGTCTGCGGTCGCACGCGGGGCGGGAGCGTACTGAGGAATGACGATGCGGGATGATCACTCCCTCGCCGGGGATCTGGCGACGGAGGCGGGGGAGCTGCTCCTGAAGCTGCGCGCCCGTCTCGGGTTCGGCGACGCCCGGGCGTTGAAGGACGCCGGAGACCAGACCTCGCACCGGTTTCTCATGGACGCGCTGGCGCGGCTGCGGCCGGACGACGCGGTGCTGTCGGAGGAGGCGACCCGCGAGGAGCGGCTGGACCCTCGGCGGCTGTCCGCCGAGCGCGTGTGGATCGTCGACCCGCTCGACGGCACCCGCGAGTTCTCCGAGGAGGGGCGCGCCGACTGGGCCGTCCACGTCGCGCTGTGGGAACGGGGCCGTCTCGCGGCCGGTGCGGTCGCCCTGCCCGCCCAGGGCCGTACGCTGACGACCGCGGCGCCGCCCGAGCTGCCGGAGAAGGTGCGCGAGCCGTTCCGCATCGCGGTCAGCCGCACCCGGCCGCCCGAGTTCGTCCGTGCGCTGGCCGCCCGCCTCGGCGGGGAACTGGTCCCCATCGGCTCGGCCGGCGCCAAGATCGCCGCAGTCCTCTCCGGTGAGGTCGAGGTGTACGTGCACGCCGGAGGCCAGTACGAGTGGGACTCGGCCGCGCCGGTCGCGGTCGCGGTCGCGGCGGGGGCCCACGCGAGCAGGATCGACGGCTCACCCCTGACCTACAACCAGGCCGACCCGACGCTGCCGGATATCCTGGTCTCCCTACCGGATCTGGCGCCAACGTTGCTCGCCGGAATCCGTGACCTGCATCGCCAGACTCCGTGAAGGAAGTCCCCATGCTTCAGCGTGATTACACCACGTCGCAGCTCGACGTGCTCGAGGCCGAAGCGATCCACATCATGCGCGAGGTCGCGGCCGAGTTCGAGCGCCCGTGTCTGCTCTTCTCCGGAGGCAAAGACTCCGTCGTCATGCTACGGGTCGCCGAGAAGGCGTTCTGGCCGGCGCCGATCCCCTTCCCTCTGATGCACGTCGACACCGGGCACAACTTCCCGGAGGTCATCGAGTTCCGCGACAAGCGCGTCGCCGAACTGGGCGTGCGGCTGGTGGTCGCCTCGGTGCAGGCGTCCATCGACGCCGGTCGGGTGGTCGAGGAGACCGGCCGGCGGGCCTCCCGCAACCGCCTGCAGACCACGACGCTGCTCGACGCCATCGAGGAGAACGAGTTCGACGCGGTGTTCGGCGGGGCCCGGCGCGACGAGGAGAAGGCCCGGGCCAAGGAGCGGGTGTTCTCCTTCCGCGACGAGTTCGGCCAGTGGGACCCGAAGAACCAGCGTCCCGAGCTGTGGAACCTCTACAACACCAAGATCCGCAGGGGTGAGCACATCCGCGTGTTCCCCCTGTCGAACTGGACCGAGCTCGACGTCTGGCACTACATCCGGCGGGAGGAGATCGAGATCCCGTCGATTTACTTCGCCCACAGGCGCCGGGTCTTCGAGCGTGACGGCATGCTGCTGGCCGACTCCGATGTGGTCCAGCGGGGCGACGACGAGCCGGTGTTCGAGGCCGTCGTCCGCTACCGCACGGTCGGCGACATGACCTGCACCGGTGCGGTCGTCTCGAACGCCACCACGGTCGACCAGATCATCGACGAGATCGCCACCACCCGGATCACCGAGCGCGGCGCCACCCGCGCCGACGACCGGGCCTCCGAGGCCGCCATGGAAGATCGCAAGAAGGAAGGCTACTTCTGATGGACATCCTTCGTTTCGCGACAGCGGGCAGCGTCGACGACGGCAAGTCGACGCTGATCGGGCGGCTGCTGTTCGACTCCAAGGCGATCTTCGAAGACCAGCTCGAAGCGGTGGAGCGCACCTCCCGCGACCGGGGCACGGGATACACCGACCTGTCGCTGCTGACCGACGGCCTGCGGGCCGAGCGTGAGCAGGGCATCACGATCGACGTCGCGTACCGCTACTTCGCCACGCCCAAGCGGAAGTTCATCATCGCCGACACCCCCGGGCACATCCAGTACACCCGGAACATGGTCACCGGCGCCTCCACCGCCGACCTGGCCGTCATCCTGATCGACGCGCGCAAGGGCGTGCTGGAGCAGTCGCGGCGGCACGCGTTCCTCACCACGCTCCTGCGGGTGCCGCACCTGGTGCTTGCGGTCAACAAGATGGACCTCGTCGACTACTCCGAGGCCCGGTTCGAGGAGATCCGCGAGGAGTTCACCGCGTTCGCCAGCAAGCTGAACGCGACCGACCTCACGTTCATCCCGATCTCGGCGCTGCACGGCGACAACGTGGTCTCCCGCTCGGAGAACATGCCGTGGTACGGGGGCACCTCGCTGCTGCACCACCTGGAGAACGTGCACATCGCCTCCGACCGCAACCTGGTCGACGTGCGCTTCCCCGTGCAGTACGTCATCCGCCCCCACAACGCGACCAACCCCGAGCTGCACGACTACCGCGGGTACGCCGGCCAGATCGCCGGCGGCGTGCTCAAGCCGGGCGACGAGGTGCTGCACCTGCCCTCCGGCCTGACCACCACCATCACCGGGATCGACACCTTCGACGGCCCGGTGGAGGAGGCGTTCCCGCCGATGTCGGTCACGCTGCGCCTGGCCGACGACATCGACATCTCCCGGGGCGACATGATCTGCCGGCCGAACAACCAGCCGCGGGTCGCCCAGGAGATCGATGCGATGGTGTGCTGGATGGCCGACGGCCTGAAGCTCCAGCCGCGGTCCAAGCTGATCATCAAGCACACCACCCGTACGGCGCGTGCCCTGGTGCGGGACCTGCACTACCGGCTCGACGTCAACACCCTGCACCGGGACGAGTCGGCCACCGCCCTCAGCCTGAACGAGATCGGCCGGGTGTCGTTGCGCACGACGCAACCGCTGTTCGTGGACGACTACGCCCGCAACCGCCTCACCGGCGGCTTCATCCTGATCGACGAGGCCACCAACGGCACCGTCGGCGCCGGGATGATCGTTGACGCGCACTGATCCCCGCCTCTGACGGGCTGACCGGCCCCCGGCCGCTCGGGCCGGCCGCCGACAACGGCCCCCGGCACGCGCTTCCGGGGGCCGTACGCGTATGCCGGTCGCCAGAGGGATGCCGGGCGGGGTCCACGACGCCCGCCGCGGCGTCCGGCGACGGCGTCGCGGCTACCTCGCGCGCCGGTAGATCCTTTGGATATCTCCATCGAGTCGATCACCCTCCGCGCTAGGGTCGTCACGTTTCGCATCCACTCATGGAGGATTACGTGGCCGACGCTCAGCCGGTGATCTTCGTGGGCGGCCTCGGACGCAGCGGCAGCACCCTGCTCGAACGCCTCCTCGGCGAGGTGCCCGGCGTGGCGCCGCTCGGCGAGGTCGTCCACCTGTGGGACCGTGGCGTACGCGCCGACGAGCCGTGCGGCTGCGGGGAGCGGTTCTCCCAGTGCCCGTTCTGGACGAAGGTGGGCGCCCGCGCGTTCGGGCAGTGGCGGCAGAGCCAGGCGGGGTGGCTGCCCGGCCTGCGCGCCCGCGTCGACCGCACCCGCCGCCTGCCCATCCTCGCCCTCGGACTGGCGAGCCGCGAGGCCGAACTCGCCGAGTATGTCCGGTCGTACTCCCGCATCTATGCGGCGGCGGCCGAGGTGGCCGACGCCCGGGTCGTCGTGGACTCCAGCAAGCACGCCTCCCTGGCGTACTGCCTGGCGGCGATCATGGAGCTGCGGGTCGTCCAGGTGGTGCGCGACCCGCGGGCGGTGGCCGCGTCGTGGCGGCGCAGGGTGCGCAGGCCGGAGGACGGGCGGCCGATGACCCGCTGGACGCCCGTGCGCACCGCCGTCCACTGGCTGGCCCAGAACATCGCCTTCGAATTACTGCGCTACAAGGGCGTGAAGGTCGTCCGGGTGCGCCACGAGGATCTGGTGCGCGACCCGCACGCGACCCTGGAACGCCTGGCCGCGCGTCTCGGCCTGCCCACCGGCGGCCTCACGTTCCTGGACGGCCGCAAGGCGCTGCTCGGCGTCGCGCACACCGTCTCCGGCAATCCGATGCGCTTTTCGGTCGGCGCGGTCGAGATCGGCGACCGCCCGGCGCCGCTGCCGAGGTCCCAGCGGTGGCTGGTCACCGCGATCACCCTCCCGCTCCTCCTCTTCTACGGCTACCGCCTCGCCTACCGCTGCGGAGCGCGGCGATGATGCCGTCGGTCGGCGTGGTCATCCCCACCCGGGGCGACCGGCCGGAGCCGCTGCGGGCCGCGCTGACCGGCGTGCTCGCCCAGGAGTACGACGGCCGGATCGACGTGGTGGTCGTGGCCGACGGCGTCCCCGGGTCCGCCGTCGCCCGGCAGGCGTCCGGCGTCGCCGAATCCGCGGCAGGGGCGGTCCGGAGCGTACGCGTGGTTGGCAACCACCGGGTTCCCGGGCTGCCGGGCGCACGCAACACCGGGATATCGGCGCTCGGCACGGATCTCGTCGCCTTCTGCGACGACGACGACGTGTGGCTGCCCGGCAAGCTGGCCGCGCAGGTCACCGCCCTCGCCGGGGAGCCCGGGGCCGGCTTCGCGAGCTGCGCCGTCGAGGTCGAGTACGGCGACCGCCGGGTGCCGCGGCTGGCCGGCACCCCCCGGGTGACCCACCGGCACCTCACCCGCTCGCGCATGATGATGGTGCACTCCTCGACGTTCCTGTTCCGCCGGGGCTGGGCCTGGGTGGACGAGAGCGCGCCGGCCGGTCAGAACGAAGACTGGGACCTCGCGCTGCGGGCCGCCCGGCGGCATCCGATCGTGCACGTCGACCGCCCGTTCGTACGGGTGCGCTGGGGCTCTTCTCACTACGCGGGGCGGTGGGCCGACCGGATCGCGGGGCTGGAGTGGATGCTCGCCCGGCATCCCGGGTTGACCGCGGAACCACGGGGCGCGGCCCGTGTCTACGGGCAGCTCGCCTTCTGCCACGCCGCCCTCGGCCGGCGCCGCGAGGCCGCCCGCTGGTCGCTGCGCGCCTTCTCCGCCCGGCCGGGCGAGCCGCGGGCGGCGGTGGCGCTGGCGGTCGCGGGAGGGCTGGTCAGCCCGCGCACCGTGCTGCACGCCCTCCACCTGCGTGGTCACGGCATCTGATGGCCGAATCACCAGCGCCTGGGGCTACCCCGGCGACCACGGCCGGGGCACCGGTGCTCGTGGCGCCCGGGCAGGCCATGCGAGCAGACCGAGTGGCGGGGGTGCCGCAACCAACCGGGACGGCCGGGGCTTCGGTGATCGCCGCCCCGGAATATGCCGCCGACACGGCATGCGGCGGCGTGGGCAGGGTCCGCGTGGGCATGGTTCGGGTGGGCAG
>JADGHC010000293.1 GCA_019689655.1 Microbispora sp. | reverse complement strand
ATCCCCGCCGTACCGAGGATCCCCCACCGGACAGCCCCGCTCATACCGCACCCACTCCTCGCTGCTTTGGCCGAGTTTTACCGCTTATCGAGGAATATCTGCCGGGACCGTAGCACAGCGCCGCCGACGCGAACTTTTGCCGCCGGAGTCCTCTATCGGGCGGAGCACGGGGTACGGCCGAAGCGAGCGGACGAGAGGTGCGCGATGAGCGAGCAGACACGGCGATTCACCCACCTGCCGGGCGACCGGGCGCCGGGGCCCGACTATTCGGGGCCCGGAGTCGAAGCGGAGCTCACCGGGCGCATGCCCGAAAGCCGCCCCGCCGAGCGACCCGGACGGCCCGAGCCGCGGGTGATTCCCCGGCGGGGCGAGCACGGTGGCTCCTATGACGATCTCTACACGGCCCGGGCCTCGTCCGCCCTCGGCAAGGTGACGTCGGACGACGGCATGCTCGATCTTCGGGTCAAGGCGCCCGGGGAGCTCGGCGGGCCGGGCGGTGGCACCAATCCCGAGCAACTGCTCGCGGCGGCGTACGCCGCCTGTTTCCACAACTCGCTCACGCTGGTGGGCAGCCGGCAGGGCGTGCCGACCGAGGACGCCACCGTCGAGACGGCAGTCACGCTGCGCAAGCGCGGCTCGGCCGACGACTACACGATCGCCGCCGACCTCACCGTACGCCTGCCCGGGGTCGCGCCCGAGGCGGCCCGCAGGCTGGTGGAGCAGGCACACGGACAGTGCCCGGACTCGCGGGCCTTCCTGCAGGGTGCCGAGGTGCATGTCCACCTCGCCTGACCGGCATCCCGCCCCGGCCCCGAAGAGGGGCCGGACGGAAGAGCAGCCGGAACAGCGGACGGGAAAAGACGGGTGCCCGCGCCGTTCGCGCAGCCGATGAAGCCGAACGCGATCGTGCCTGGGCCCGGACACCCGGAGCGGGCCCACGACCTGCGCGCCGCGGGCCCACGAAACCACACCTTTCCGCCGGGTCGAATCAGACCTCTCCGCCGAAGCGAATCAGACCTCCCCGGCGGGTCGAATCAGGCTCTCCGCCGGGCCGGATCAGGTGTCTTCACCGGGCCGGATCAGACCCGCTGCCACAGTGCGGGGACGTTGGGCGGCTCCCAGCCCACCAGCGCCGTGTGGGCCTGGATGCACTGGTACGTCACCCCGTTGTAGGTGACCCGGTCGCCCACCTTGTACGCCGTGCCGGGTGCCCAGGTGCCGGCGGGAACGGTCGGAGCAGGCGTGGGAGACGGGCTCGGGGTACGCGTCGGCGTCGGAGAGGGTGTGGGACTCGGGGTCCCTCCCCCGCCGACCTGCAGGTCGATGCAGGCGTAGAACGCGTTGGCGGTGTCGGCCACGTTCCAGATGGCGAGGACCTTCTGCCGGCCCGTCCGCCCGCCGAGGTTCACGGTGTGGCTGACGGTGGCCGGGGGCTGTGCCCCGTGATCGTCGAAGACGGCGATCCGGGTGCCTCCGATGTAGTACTCCCACGTGCTGGTCGCGTGGCGGGCGGTCAGGGACCAGGTGAAGGTGACGGTGTTGCCGACCTGGGTGGCCGGCCAGGGCTTGCTCTCGTCGTCGAGCTGGGCGAAACGGGCGTTGCCGCCGCTGCAGCTCCGCAGTCCCTTCGGCCCTTCCACGCTCTGCGGCTCGTAAATGATTTGGCCGCAGTCGGGGACGCGGCCCTGCGCGCACATTGCCTGGCGGCTCGGGGGCGACGAGACGTAGCCGTGCGCCTGAGCGGGTGAGGCGACGAACACCGTGGCGCCGGTGACGATCGCCGCCGTTGCGAGGAAGGTCAGCGTTCTTCGCATGTGTGCTCCTCACAGCTGGGGGGTGTCGCAAATATAAAAGAAAGTTTCTTAACAGTAAAGGCCCAATGACTGCGATAGTCAGAACGCGCGATCTCCGGCCATACCCCTCCGTACGGGGGGATCTCGCCTAATTTCGCCACGTAAGCGGGACTCGTTGACATGGCTCCACCACACCCCGCACACTCGAATACGTGAACGATCGTTCAAACGTTGTGGATCTCGTGCCGGCCGACTCCTGTGCGCTCCCGGTGGTGGACGCGGATCGGGTGGAGACCGTCAGGAGGGCCCTGCCGGACGCGGAGACGGTGGAGGATCTGGCGCAGATCTTCGGCCTTCTCGCCGACCCCGGGCGGCTACGGCTGATCGCGGCGCTGCTGGAAGGCGGCGAGATGTGCGTGTGCGACCTCGCGGCGGCGACCGGCCACAGCATGTCCGCCGCGTCCCACGCCCTGCGCCTGCTGCGCGTCCACAACGTGGTGAAGGTACGGCGCGCGGGAAGGATGGCCTACTACCGCCTCGCGGACTCGCACGTGCGGCTGCTGTTCGACTTGGCGATCACGCACATCGCACATGAGGAGAAGGACCGGGACGATGGGTGAGACCAGGCACGGACACCGCACCGGCACGGGTGACGGCGCGGCGAAGCGCGGCCACGGTCACGGCCACGGGCATGGGCACGGCCACGGGCACGGCCACGGGCACGCGGTCAGCGCCGAGACCGACCGGCGCCTGCTGGCCACCGCGCTGGCGCTCATCCTCGCTTTCATGGCGGCCGAAGTCGTCGTCGGCGTCATCGCGCACTCCCTCGCCCTGGTCTCCGACGCCGGGCACATGCTCACCGACGCCATCGCCATCGCCTTCGCGATGATCGCGATGCGGATCGCCGCCCGCCCGCCGCAGGGCGGCTTCACCTACGGCCTCAAACGCGCCGAGATCATCAGCGCCCAGCTCAACGGGATCACGCTGCTGCTGCTCAGCGTGTACTTCGTCTACGAGGCCGTACGCCGGCTGATCGAACCACCCGAGGTCCACGGTCCGTACGTCGTCGCCACCGGAATCGCCGGAATCGTGGTGAACCTGGCCGCGACCTGGCTGCTGAGCCGGGCCAACCGCGCCAGCCTGAACGTCGAGGGCGCCTTCCAGCACATCCTCAACGACCTGTTCGCCTTCATCGCCACCACCGCGGCCGGTGCGGCGATCTGGCTGACCGGCTGGGGCCGGGCCGACGCCCTGGCCGCGCTGGTCGTGGCCGCGCTGATGCTCAAGGCCGGATGGGGCCTGGTACGCGAGTCCGGCCGGGTCTTCATGGAGGCCGCGCCCGCCGGGATGAACCCCGCCGAGATCGGACGCAAGCTCGCCGACCTGGAACACGTCGTCGAGGTGCACGACCTGCACATCTGGGAGGTCACGAGCGGTTACCCGGCCATGTCCGCGCACGTCCTGGTCGCCCCCGGGGCCGACTGCCACTCCGTACGGCAGGGGGCGCAGCGGCTGGTTCACGACGAGTACGGCATCGCCCACACCACCCTGCAGGTCGACCACGCTCCCCCGGAGCTTCTCGCGATCGGCAAACCGGCGGCCGAGGCGGAGCCGCACTGCGCCGACGCGCACGGCCCGGCGCACACGAACGGGCGGCGGCAGCCCGCGGAGGGCCCGGCCGAGGGTCGCCGGGAGACCCGTTGCGCCGGCCGCCGATACATCAAATTCCCCAGCGCCAGGCGCCTCTCCTGACCGTCATCCTGTCGTCGAACAGGCCGAAGAGCTGTGCGGACCCTCGGCGGCGGGTGAGGGCATGCGCGGGAGCCGCCGGACGGCGCGGCCGTACTCCCCTCGCAGTAGCGGCGGAGGGCGCTGATCCCGCCGGGGTAGGCACGGGAGCCTTCCCGCGTGCGACGACGCCGAGGGCCCCCGGCGGCACCATCGAGACACGGCACGGGGACGGATGGCGGGCAGGTCCGCGTACTCCCCCAGTGGTAGCCGACGTGTCTCTCGACGAGGGACGACGCCGACGGCCCGGGTGGGTGACGATCCCGGTGATCCCCGTAATCCCGTGATCCCCGCAACCGCTGACCGAAGGGAGCAAGAGCGTGCGCAAGGTCTACGCCGCCGTGACCGGAGTGATGTTCGCCGCCGCCATCGTGCAGATATATCTCGCGGCCGTCGGCGCGTTCGACAAACCGCAGGACGACTCCTCGTTCATCCTGCACAGCATGAACGGCACGTTGGTCATCCCGGTGCTGTCGCTGGTGGCCACCGCCGCCGCGGCGGCGGCCAAGGCGCCGGGACGCCAGATCGGCCTGACCATCCTGCCCATCGGCGGGATCATTTTGCAGGAGCTGATCATCGCGTTCGGCGGCCTGTTCGACGACAGCACCGGCAACACCACCCCGCTCTCCCTGGCGATCCTCGGCCTGCACGCCATCAACGGCGTAGCGATCGTCGGCGTCTGCGAGATCGTCTTCCGCCGGGCCCGGCGGTTCGCCTGGCCCAGGCCCGCCACCGAGGCAGCGGACGCCGTGGAGGGCCGTCCGGTTCGCGCATCATGACGACCGATCGGCTCATGGCGCTCGACTTGCTCGTCGCGGTCCTGACCGTGGCGACGTGGGTGGGCGCCGGCGTGGCCGCCGCGGCCCGCCGTCCCGGTGTGGCCGCCGCCCTGTTCGCCGGGGCCCTGATCGCGTCCCTGACAAGGATCTGGTCTGTCCTCGCGCTGGCCGGGGCCGGCTGGTGGTTTGTGCAGGAGAAGGTCACCTTCGCCCTGCCGCTTCTCGTCGCGGCGGGTGTCGTCGCCACCGCGCTCGCCGGGCCACGCCTGCTCCGCGCCGCCCGGCGGCCGGTCGCGGCCACGCGAGCAGCCGCGCCCCGGAATGCCATCGAGGCGGCGCGGCCGACCGGGGCGGCCGGGACGGCGGATCCGCTCCGGGTCACGGATGCCGCCGCGCCGGGTGAACCCGCCGTCGCGGCCGCGCGGGACGCCGTACGGGGGCCGGCGGTGGTGGTCCCGCTGCTCGGCGCGGGGTACGCGGCGGCGGCCGGGCTCGCGCAGACCTTCCTGATCGGATATCCGGCGGATCCGGGCACCGCTCTCCTCCTCCTGGCCCTCGTCGCCGGGGCCGTCCTGGTGACCTGGAGAGCGATGAGCCCGCGCGTCCCCGGGCTGCGGACCGCGGCGGCGGGGACCGCCGTGGCCGCCGTGCTCGGTGCGGCCCTCGTGTTCGTTCCCGGCGCGGAGGGGACCACCACGGACTACGGAACCACCGAAGCGGGGTCTTCCGCGAAGGAGGCCGTGCCGGGCGGAACCCACGCGATGGGAGCCATGCCGGATGCGATGGGGGCCGCCGACTCCGTCTCCCACGCGCACCACGGCGGCGCCGCCTCGGGGGAATCCACGGAAGGGCCGGTGCGCCCGGTGACCTCGCTACGCGGTCCGGCCGAGCCTCCGCCGGGCGGCGCCGTACGCCGGTTCACGCTGACGGCACGCACGGCGACCATCACCCTGTCGTCGGGGCGGAAGGTGGCCGCGTGGACCTTCAACGGGCAGGTCCCCGGCCCGCCGATCACCGCCCAGCAGGGCGACCTCATCGAAGTGCGGCTGCGCAACGCGGACATCACGTCGGGGGTGACGCTGCACTGGCACGGCTATGACGTGCCCTCGGGCGAGGACGGCGTCCCGGGCCTCACCCAGGAGGCCGTGCCGCCCGGCGGGGAGTTCGTCTACCGCTTCGTCGCCGCGCAGGCGGGGACGTACTGGTACCACACCCATGAGGTGTCCGACCTCGGCGTCCGGATGGGCTTGTACGGCACCCTCGTCGTCACGCCGAAAAACGCCCCCACCACCGGAGTGGACCTCACGCTGCCCGTGCACACCTTCGGCGGCACGACGGTCACGGGCGACCGCGACCAGCCCCTGGTCCGGCAGGTCGCGCCCGGCACGCCCGTACGGCTGCGCCTGATCAACACGGACAACACGCCGCATCGGTTCACGCTGGCGGGCACGCCGTACCGGCTGGTGTCGGTGGACGGGACCGACCTGAACGAGCCGGGCACGCTCGGCCGGGTCGGCCTGCGCCTGGCGGCGGGCGGCCGCTACGACCTCGCGTTCACGATGCCCGCCGGCCCCGCGGTCCTGCGGACCGACGATCGTGCCGACGCCGTACGGCTCACCCCGGGACCATCCGTCACCGGCGCCGCCGCGGGCACGAGTACGGGTGGCGGCCCCGCCGGTGGTAGCCCGACGGCGGACTGGCCGGAGCTCGACCTCACCCGGTACGGCGCCCCGGCCCCCGTGCCGTACACCACGAAGACCCGCTTCGACCGGAACTTCACGCTGGTGCTCGACCGGGGGTTCGCGCTGGTCGACGGGCGGCCGGCGTACGCGTACACGGTGAACGGCCTGGCCTTCCCCAACGTCCCCACGGAAATGGTCAGGGAGGGCGACCTGGTCCGGCTCACCGTGGTCAACCGCAGCCGGGACACCCACCCCTGGCACCTCCACGGCCACCGGGTGCTGGTGCTCTCGCGTGACGGCCGCTCCCCCACGGGCAGCCCCCTGTGGCTCGACACCTTCGACGTACGGCCCGGCGAAGTGTGGGAGGTGGCCTTCCGGGCGAGCAACCCGGGGCTGTGGATGAACCACTGCCACAACCTGAGCCACGCGGATCTGGGAATGATGCTGCACCTGGCGTACGAGGGGGTGACCAGCCCCTTCCACGGCATGCACGGCGGGTGACGAGGGCAGCTCGCCCGTTTTCCCCCGATGAGTCGAGTAAAAAATCGAAGCCCGAACCCAATCGAGGCGTAAACGCACGGTAATCAGATCATAACTTCGAGTGAGCAGCACTGGCCCGGGTCCCCCGGCCGGGCGAGGGCGACGCCGATCGAAGGGAGAGATCGTGACCGTGGCCAAGAGCATCGTTCCCGCGTTCGCGGCATACGCCGCCACGGGATGGTTCGTCGCAGGCCACCCCGCACCGGCCGCCGCGAGCCAGACCGCACCGCATGTGACTGTCCGGGCCGCGGCCGCGAGCCATCCCGCGCCGGCCCTCTCGAACCACGTCACGCCCGCCGTCGCACCGCGTGTGCCGGACGCCGTGGGACACCTCACGACGCCGGTGTCGGCGGCGGGCATCGGCGCGGCGGTCCGGCCGCCGGGCCCCGGGGACCTCGCCGGGGCCGGACCGTACGGGCAGGTCCTGCAGGAGGTACGGCAGGGGCCGGGCCTCGGGTGCGCCTACCGGCTCAAGGGCGTGCATAGGGGCGGCTTCCTCAACGTCCGGAAGGGCGCCGGCATCCGCCACGCCCCCGTCGCCAAGCTGCGCCCGGCCGACGGAGGCGTCTCCGGAGCCTGCACCGCCGTCCACGGCTGGATCGAGGTGAAGACCCCGGAGGGAACGCCGGGCTTCGCCTCCGCCCGCTACCTCCACCGGCTCGACCTGAGCGGACGGCCCTCGCTCTCGTGCGTCTACCGCCTCCGGCACGTACGCAAGGGCAGCTTCCTCAACGTACGGGAGGGCGCCGGCATCCACCACGCCCCGGTCGGCAGGCTGCGCCCGGCCGACGGGAACATCGCCGGGGGCTGCGACGCCGTCCACGGCTGGGTGGCCGTGGAGACCGCCAAGGGCATCCCCGGATGGGCCTCCGCCCACTACCTGCGCAGGCTGTGACGGGCCCGCGCCGGCGGTCATAGGCCATGCCGGCCGCGCGTCCTCCCTGCTTCGGGC
>JADGHC010000292.1 GCA_019689655.1 Microbispora sp. | reverse complement strand
GGATGCGGGGCCGCCGAGGGGTGTGCGCCGGCCACGCCGCGCCCTGACGGGGCGGTGATCAGGAGTAGGCGAGGGCGGCCTCGGCGGCGGGGAGAGCCGCCGCGCGGTCCTCGGGCACCAGGCCGATCCTGGTCCGCCGGTCCAGCAGGTCGGCGGCGTCCAGGGCGCCCTCGTGGCGCACGGCCCACACCAGGTCGGCCCGGGTGATCCCCAGCGCCACGGGCTCGGCCAGCGCCGGGTCCTCGCGCATCAGGTCGCGTACGGCCCAGGCCTCCGAGCCGTACCTGCGGGCCAGCCGCCCGGGCGTGCCGGGCCGCACCGGTCCGGCCCCCACGAGGGGCACCCGCGCCGTACGGCTCGCCGGCGCCCCGGGGCAGGCGGCGTCGACGGCGTCCTCGGCCATCCGCCGGTAGGTGGTGAGCTTCCCGCCCACGACCGTGACGACGCCGTCCGGTGAGCGCAGCACGGCGTGGCGGCGGGACAGGTCGGCGGTGCGCCCGTCGGCCGGCCCGTCGATCAGGGGCCGCAGCCCGGCGAAGGCGCCGGCGACGTCCGCGCGCCGCAGCGGCCGGTCCAGCGCTGTCGCGAGCACGTCGAGCAGGAACGCGATGTCGCTTTCGGGCGCCTCGGGGACGTCGGGGATCGGGCCGTCCAGCGGTTCGTCGGTCAGCCCGGCGTAGACGCGCCCGTCGGCCTGGGGGAGCACCAGCGCGAAGCGGTTGCGCTCGCCGGGGATCGGCACGTGCAGCCCCGCGTGCACCGGGCCGAGGGCGCCGGGGCGCAGCACGAGGTGCGTGCCCCTCGAGGGACGCAGCGCCACCGACGGGGTGAGCTCTCCGGCCCACACGCCGGTCGCGTTGATCACCGCGCGGGCCCGGATGTCGAACTCCTCGCCGGTCAGCTCGTCGCGTACCCGCGCGCCGTCCCCCGCGAGCGCGAGCGCCCGGCACCGGGTGAGGATCCGCGCGCCGTGCGCGGCGGCCGTACGCGCCAGCGCGACGACCAGCCGGGCGTCGTCCACCACCCGGCCGTCCCACGACAGCAGCGCCCCGCGCAGGCCCTCCGCCCTCAGGTACGGGGCGAGCGTGAGCGTCCGCCGGGCGGCGAGCCGGGTGGGGCCGGGCAGCAGGTGCCGCGGCGTGCGCGCGGCGGCCCGCAGCGCGTCGCCCATGCGGTAGCCGGCCATGAGGGCCGCGGCCCGGCTCCTGGGGACGGCCGGCGTCAGCGGCAGCAGGTACGGGTGGGCGGAGACCAGGTGGGGCGCCGTGAAGCGCAGCAGGATGTCGCGTTCCACCGCGCTCTCCCAGGCCACGCCGACCTGCCCGCTCGCGAGGTAGCGCAGGCCGCCGTGGATCAGCTTGGAGCTCCATCGGGAGGTGCCGAACGCCAGGTCGTGGGCGTCCACCGCGGCCACCGACAGCCCGCGCGAGGCGGCGTCGAGCGCGGCTCCGGCCCCCGTCGCCCCCAGGCCGACCACGAGCACGTCGACGACGTCCGTACGCACTTCGCCGAGCTCCCACTGACGTCTGGCCGCGTTGAGCGAGGACTTCATGTCCCCTCCACTACTTGCGCATTACCCTTGAGTAACCTACCTGGAGGCGCGACGGTCATGGAAACCCCTCTCACTCCGGCGGAACCCATGCTCTGGTCGGGCTGGGGCGACCCCGCCAAGGCCGCCGAGCTGCCCGCGCCGGTGCGCGACCTGCTCACGGAGCTGCTCGGCGTACGCCCGCCCGCCCGGCCTGCGGCGACGTTCGGGGAGGTGCGGCTGCCGCCGGCGACGCTGCCGCCGCCCGTCCTCGCCGCGCTCGCCGCGGTCGTGGGCGACGAGCACGTGCGGTCCGACGACGACGCCCGCATCCGGCACACCCGCGGCAAGTCCACCCCGGACCTGCTGCTCATGCGCGCGGGGGACGCCTCGGACGCGCCCGACGCCGTCGTGCTCCCCGGCTCGCACGACGAGGTGGCCGCAGTGCTGCGCCTGTGCTCGGAGCACCGGGTGGCCGTGGTGCCGTTCGGCGGGGGCACCTCGGTGGTGGGCGGCCTCGTGGCGGCGCGGCGGGGCTTCACCGGCGTGATCGCGCTCGATCTCGGCAGGCTCAACCGGCTCATCGCCGTCGATCCCGTCTCCATGCTCGCGGAGCTGGAGCCCGGCCTGCGCGCCCCGCAGGCCGAGCAGCTCCTCGCCGGGCACGGGCTGACGCTGGGGCACTTCCCCCAGTCGTACGAGTACGCGACGCTGGGCGGGTTCGCGGCGTCCCGGTCGAGCGGGCAGGCCTCGGCCGGGTACGGCAGGTTCGACGACATGGTCGCCGGCCTGACCGTCGCGACGCCCCGCGGCACGCTGGAGATCGGCCGCGCGCCCCGATCGGCCGCCGGGCCCGACCTGCGTCAGGTGTTCCTGGGCTCCGAGGGCGCCTTCGGGGTGATCACCTCGCTGCGGCTGCGGGTGCGCCGTGCCCCCGCCGTCAGGACGTACGAGGGGTGGCGGTTCGCCACCTTCGCCGAGGGGACGGCCGCCCTGCGGCGGCTCGCGCAGCAGGAGGGCCGGCCGCCTACGGTGCTGCGGCTGTCGGATGAGACCGAGACCATGGTCGGGCTGGCCAAGCCCACCGAACTAGGCGCGGCGGGGGGCGACTCCGGCTGCCTGCTGGTGGCGGGCTTCGAGGGCTCACCGGGCGACGTGGCGCACCGGAGGGAGCTGGCCGCCGCCGTGCTGGCCGAGGCGGGCGGCGTGCACCTCGGGCCGGAGCCGGGGGAGAAGTGGGCGCAGGGCCGGTTCTCCGCCCCCTACCTGCGCGACGCCCTGCTGGCCGCGGGCGCGACGGTGGAGACGCTGGAGACCGCCTGCTTCTGGTCGAACCTGCCGCGCCTGTACGACGCCGTACGGCTGGCCCTGCTCGGCGCGCTGGGCGCGCCGCTGATCATGTGTCACGTCTCCCACGTCTACGCCACGGGGGCGTCGCTGTACTTCACCGTGGTGACCGCGCAGACCGCCGACCCGCTCGGGCAGTGGGCGGCGGCCAAGCGCGCGGCCAACGAGGCGATCGTCCGGGCCGGCGGCACGATCTCGCACCACCACGGCGTCGGCCGCGACCACCGCGAGGCGTACGCCGCGGAGATCGGCGACCTGGGCGGCGAGATCCTGCGCGGGATCAAGGAACGGCTCGATCCCGCCGGAATCCTCAACCCGGGCGTGCTGATCCCCTGACGCCCCTCCCGTCCGGACATCGGTCAGTTCGGGCAATTCCCGGCGATCGCGGCGCGGAAACCGCCAAGATTGTTTCCATGGTCGATGTGGGGGCTGCCGCCGCGCGGGGCAAGCAGGTCTCGTCCCGGGTGTCGCAGGCGGGCGCGGGCTGGGACTGCCCGCAGATCGGCACGTTCGACGCGCTGCGCCCTGACCGGAAGTCGTTCTCCTGGCTCAACCCCGCGACGCTGTGGCGGTCCCGCAACGAGGTCCTCGCCCAGCTGTTCGGCGACCCGTCGCCGCGGGTGCGCCGCCGCTGGGTGGCCTCCCAGCGGGAGCGCGGCGTCGACGAGGACTTCCGGGTGCGCCTGGACCTGGGGGACGAGTTCTCCTTCCTGGTGCTCGGCGACACCGGGGAGGGCGACGCGTCGCAGTACGCCGTGGTGCCCGGGCTGCTCAAGCTCGGCGCGGACACCTCGTTCGCGGTCATCGCCAGCGACGTGATCTACCCGACCGGGTCGGGCAACGAGTACGGCGACAAGTTCTTCCGGCCGTACAAGGACTACCCGGCCCCGATCTTCGCGGTGCCCGGCAACCACGACTGGTACGACGGGCTCGGCGGCTTCATGCGGGTCTTCTGCGACGCCCGGCCCCTGCCGGCGGCGCGGCTGTCGCCCGGCGGGCTGCGCGGGCTGCTGTGGCGGAAGCCGGAGAAGATCGACGAGGCCGCCCTCGCCGAGGCCAGGAAGATGCGGCCCAACCCCGGGCCGCCGCTGCCGGGGCCGTACTGGGTGATCGACACCGGCCGCCTGCTGGTCGTCGGCATCGACACCGGCATCAAGGGCGCCCTCGACCGGGAGCAGGGCGAGTGGCTGCGCCGCATCTCCGCCGATCCCCGGCCCAAGATCCTGATCACCGGCAAGCCGATCTACGTCAACAACGCCTACCACCCGTGCGAGATCGAGGGCGGAGGCACGGTCGACGAGGTGGTCCGCGACCCAGCGCACAACTACGTCGCGGCGATCGGCGGCGACGTGCACAACTACCAGCGCTACCCGGTCCGGGCGGAGGGGCGGCTGATCCAGTACGTCGTGTCCGGCGGCGGCGGGGCGTTCATGCACGCGACCCACACCATCCCCCGGGTGGACGTGGGCGGCGTCCACGAGGACGAGTTCAAGTGCTACCCGCTGCGCGGCGACTCGCTGTCGTTCTACAGCCGGCTCTACAGCAAGAGGCTGCGGCTGCCCTGGCTCTACGTCACCCCCGAGGAGGGGCTGGCGCTGATGTCGCGGCGCGTCGGCAACTCCCCGCCCCGGCCCACGCCGGGGGCGCCGATCGGCGCGCGGGTGAAGTGGGCGGCCCGGTTTCTCGGCGGCTGGCCGATGCCGTTCCGCCTTCCGGTGGGGCGGATCTTCCATCGGTACATCTCCGAGCTGTCCGACTGGGACACCCCGCCGTTCTTCAAGAGCTTCCTCCATCTGTCGGTCGCCGGCGACACGCTGCGGCTGCGCTGCTTCGCCGCCACCGGGTGCCTGCAGCAGGAGCTGGAGCCGCCGCTGGAGGACGAGGTGGAGATCCCGCTCTGACCCGGCGGCCTCCACGGGGCGGTACGGCCGTGGAACTGTCGGTGCGGCCTGGCACGCTGGTGGGGTGCACGTTGTGGTGGCGGCCGACGCCGAAGGGGGCGGGGTGATCCGGCCCCTCGGCGAGCAGGGGCGGCGGCTGCGCGCGCTGCCGGGGCTTCCAAGCGATGACGGGCATGACGCAGGGTCCGCGATCCGGGTGCCCGATCTCGCGGCGGCGGTGCGCTCGCTCGAGGCCGCCGAGCGGCCCCGCTGGGTGTGGGCCGACGCGCGCCGCGTCTATCCGGCGCTCCTGGCCGCCGGCGTACGGGTGTCGCGCTGCCACGACGTCGCGCTGACCGAGAACCTGCTGCTGGGGGCCGACGGGCGGCACGGGGAGCCCAGGCGGGTCGAGGCGGCCTACGCGCGCCTCCACGGCCTCCCGGTGCCCGGCGACCCGCACGAGCCGTCCGGCGCCCATCCGGCGGGTGGCACGCAGGCGAGCCTGTTCGAGCCGGCGGCGCCGCGGCCGGACGCCGCAGCCGAGGCCGGCATGGTCGCCGAGGTGTTCGGCGACCAGCTCCGCCGCATCGCGCGCACGCCCGACCCCGGCAGGTTCCGCCTGCTGGTCGCCGCGGAGTCGGCCGGGGCGCTGATCGCCGCGGAGATGGGCCACGACGGAATGCCGTGGCGCGAGGACGTCCACGACGCGCTGCTGACCGAGCTGCTCGGGCCCCGCCCGGCGCACGGCATGCGGCCCGCGAAGCTGCAGGCCCTGGCCGACGAGGTGGCGGCCGCCTTCGGCCACCCGGTCAACCCCGACTCCCCGCAGCAGATCGTCCGGGCGTTCAAGAGCGTGGGGATCGAGGTGCCCTCCGCCCGCTCCCACGTGCTGAAGTCGGTGGATCACCCGGCCGTCGCGCCGCTGCTGGCGTACAAGGAACTGGCCCGCCTGTACAGCTTCCACGGCTGGACCTGGGCCGCGCAGTGGGTCAGCGGCAACCGGTTCCGGCCCGAGTACGTCGTGGGCGGGGTGGTGAGCGGCCGGTGGGCCACGAGCGGCGGCGGCGCGCTGCAGATCCCCAAGGTCATGCGCAGGGTCGTGGTGGCCGACGAGGGATGGACGCTCGTGGTCGCCGACGCCGCGCAGCTCGAACCACGGGTGCTGGCCGCGCTGTCGGGGGACCGGGGGCTCGCGCGGGCGGCCGGGGAGATCGACCTGTACGCGGCGCTGGCCCAGGCGTTCGGCGGGGCCCGGGAGTCCGCCAAGATCGCGATGTTGTCCGCCATGTACGGCGGGACCAGCGGCGACGCGCCCAAACTGCTGGCCGTCATGCGGCAGCGGTTCCCCAAGGCGTACGCCTTCGTGGAGGACGCGGCCCGCGCGGGGGAGGAGGGGCGGCTGGTCCGCTCCTGGCTGGGCCGCACCTGCCCGCCGCCGTCCGAGCGGTGGCGGAGGCTGGTGACCGGGCCGGAGGGCGCCCGGGCGGCCCGGGACCGGGGGAGGTTCACCCGCAACTTCGTCGTGCAGGCCACGGCGGCCGAGTGGGCGCTGACGCTCCTCGCGGTGCTGCGCGGGCTGCTGCGCGAGTTGGCCGGCGGGCCGGCCCGGCTGGTGTTCTTCCAGCACGACGAGGTGATGGTGCACTGCCCGCTCGACCTCGCGGGTGAGGTCCGCGAGGCCGTGGGGCGGGCGGCGGAGGAGGCGACCCGGCTGCTGTTCGGCGACACCGCGGTCCGCTTCCCGATGGAGGCGGTGGCCGTCACCTGCTACGCCGACGCCAAGTGACCCCGGGCGGCGCGGGCCGCCCGGGCGTCAGACGGGACGGAAGGTGGTCCAGAGGGTCTGCCTCACCCGCGCGGCCGACTCGTTCCAGTCGTAGTCGGGCGAGGCGAACATGATCGCGTAGGCGCGCCCGCCCGTCTCCAGGTAGCGGATGACGGCGTGGACGGTGACCTCGCTGCTGTTGGTGTAGGTGTACTCCCACTCGGCGGCGGGGTAGCGGTAGTCCACCTTGCCCAGCCGGACCTGGGTGTAGTCGGTGAAGTCCCTGATGTCGAGGTTCTGCTCGGCCTCCCGCAGCGCCGCCAGGCTGCCGTCCGGGATCCTCTTTATCGTGATGCTCTGCCCGCTGTCCTTCGGACCGGTGAGCCGTATGACCCCGTTGTCGACCCTGGTGGACCAGTTGTCCGGCACCGCCAGGGACGCCCCGTTCTCGGTCACCAGGTGGTAGCCGTCGGGCACGGACGGAAGCCGGCGTTCGGTCGGGGTGGCGCCGGAGCCCGCACCGGCGGCCGTGCCCGTCGCGGCCGGCCCGGCCGCCGAGGCCTCGTTGTCGTCCGGGCCGCTCGGCATGAGCACGAGCACGATCGTGACGATGACGGCGATCACGGCGATCACGGCCACGGCCAGCAGCAGCTTCGACCGGCCGTCGCCGTCGTTGAGCGCGTCGGCCCGCTCTCCCCGGCGCCTGCGCCCCGCCTGGGGCCGGTCCGCGGCGTCCGCGTCCGGCGCGGAGCCGGTGGCCTGCGGTGGGGTGCTCGGCGCGGCGGCCGGCCGGGGCATCGCGTGCTGCCCGGTCCGGTGCGCCGGCTCCGGCGTCCCGCCCACATCACCGGGCATGTCGCCCGGCGAGGGCGTCGGCCACATCGCCTCCTTGGACCGCTCGGGCGCGTGCGTCGACCCCGAGGGGGACGACAGCGGGTCGAAGGCCGTGCCGGAGGCGGGGGCCTGCCCGGCGGCGGCCGCGGGCCCCGGCGCGCCCCCCGGGGCGGGGGCCCGGCCCCGGGCCCCCCGGGCGGGGG
>JADGHC010000291.1 GCA_019689655.1 Microbispora sp. | reverse complement strand
ACAGGCGTACTCCCGACAACCGCTCCCAACCTCCCCTCTCCGATCACCCATGTGTGGCTGTTCCCCGTTCCACGGGCATCAACGGGGGTAGCCTGGGCACCAGACCGGGGCTGGTTCCGCTTCCCGCTCACGCCCCAGACACCGAACCTCGGAAATACCGATACCACGGCATGAATCAATCATGAGCGCGAGCCCGTAGCCTTAACGTGAGCTCGCGCTCGCGATCGTGAACCGCCCCGGCTTTCTGGAGGCCATGATGTGCCTCGAAATACGACGGTTCATCCGCCAGAAACTTTAATGAAGATCAAGGATTGCCTCCAGCATGAGGCTCCACCCCAAGGAGCTTGAGCAGTTCGGCGGTGGGGACGAGGTAGGCGACGCCGACGCGGATGATGCGGCAGGGGAACTCGCCCCGCTTGGCCAGCTCGTACGCTTTGGTCCGTCCGAGCCCGAGCGCCCGGGCGGCGGTGAGCAGGTCGACCGTGGCAGGCAGTTGCTGCAGCTCGGCCAGGGTGAGGCCCTTCATCTCTTCTCCATCAAGCTTGCCGGCCGGGTGAACCCGACCACGTCAGAACGAGCGGAATAGGACGCGTAGCGCACGACGTCTCCGGTGCGGGGCGCGTGGATCATTCGGCCGGGAGCCACGACGATCCCGACATGCCCGGGCCCGTCGGCTCCCGGATGCATGAAGACCAAGTCGCCGGGCTGCTCTCGGCCGCGAGCGACAGCGGGGCCCCGGCGCCACTGGCCGGCCGCGACGCGCGGCAGCAGGATTCCCGCGTACTGGTAGGCGCGCATGGTCAGCCCGGAGCAGTCGAACGCGCCGGGCCCCTCCGCTCCCCACGCGTACGGCTTGCCGAGCTGCATCCGCGCGTAGGCCAGGACACGACCGGCCACCGCACTCGGCGCGACGGGAAGCGCGCACAGCTCCTCCCCCACACCAGATGAGCCGGAAGCGTAACCGCGGGCGAGGCCGAGGACCCGGCGGACGTACCAGTCGGCGTGGTTGTAGCGCCAGAGGGCCCGGTACATGTCCGATGGCGCGCCGCTCGCCTTCAGGTACCTCGCCGCCGATGGGATCGCGTCGGCCGGGTCGTAGACGTCGGTTCGCCCGTCGCCGTTGCCCTCCGCCGTACGCCGCCCAGGCCGAACCGAGGAACTGCATGGGGCCCATCGCTCCGGCGCGGTTCGCGCCGTCCCGGATGCCGGCACCGGTACCGCGCCCGTGGTCGCTTTCGGCCTTGCCGATCCCGGCGAGCACTTGCCAGGGAATGCCGTACTTCTGCCCGGCCTGCCGATACAGCCGCAGGTAGTCCGGCGGGATGTCACCGGCCTGCCCCTGACCGCAGCCAACGGAGCCGGTCACGGCGGTGAACGCCAGGATCAGCCCGAGCGGTATCGCGACGAGCAGTCCTGCGGCCGCCGTGAGCAGCCGCGCGGTCACCGAGACCGGCCGGTGTCACAGCTCCCGCGCGGCTCGGTTCCGAGCCTGCTTGGTCGCCAGCCGCCCGGCTCCGGCCTGCTCTCGTCATTCTCACTGCCCCCTGCTATCGGATGGGGCTGTCGCAGCACGTCGAGAACCGCGTTCCACGAGTAGCGGTAGTCCTTGCCGGTCCGCAGCGCCGGGATCTGGCCGGCGTTGGCCATGCGGCGGTTGGTCTGCGCCGACACGGACGCCGCCATCGAGCCCTGGCTCAGCTCTCTGCAGTTCGCCGAAGGGCGTGTCGGCGTACTCCGCGCCGCCGCGACGATGGCATCCCTTGACGTCGCCCGGCAGGTCACTCGCGTCGACCACGCGACCGCCACGGAGATCATCACCGATTCTGTGACCGCCCGACTGGCCCTCGCCGACAGGGGATCCCCCCTTGGGCCCTCCCTCCGACGCACAGTACGACGCCGATACCGCCAGGGCCGCAAGAATCAGCGTCCCCCGGCAGCAAGGACCTCGTCGGCGAGGGAGGTGAGTGCCGCCGCGGCGGCACTCACCTCGTGCAGCATTTCCGGCGGCAGCTTTCGAAGCGTGTCCCGGCCTGCGTTCAAGTCGCCCCGCATGACCCAGCCCATGGCGGCCTGGGCGGTGAGGACGTGGCCGGCGTGCTGGAAAGCTTTGCCGAGCTTGTCGACGGTGTTCTTGAACCCCTCGATTGGGTCGTCGCTCATTTCCGGCATTCCTCGCCCCCCAAGGCTTCGCGCTCCAACCGGCGGATCAGATCGTAGTTCGGGCGGCGGCACCCTCGGGGGCACTACCGGCGGGTATGACCGCGCCGACGCCTCGGTCGGCCCGCACGCTCGTGACGCCGGCGCCGACGGGGAAGCGTTCGAGCATGCGCTTTGGGCTCATCGCGGGGTAGATGTCCGTGCCAGGCGCGATCGTCATGCCGGGGTCCTATCCGCTTCACGGCAGGGCCGGCACGTGGCCTCGTCGACCACGCCCAGGCGGCGGTCTCGTACCGCACCATGCCAACGGCCTCTCCTATGCAGATGCGCATCCCGGGGCGGTAGTAGACGCACAATCACGACGCGATCCCGTGATCACGGCGTGGACAGTCCTGATCCGGAAGAAGTCACCAGGCCAAGCAGGTTGCACGCACTCCAGGTTTCGCGATGGCCCGCTTGTTCGCCCGCCGAAAATTCGGCGTGGGCGAGTGAGCTGCTCATATAGCGTGTTCGGCATGATTTTGCCCCTCCTGCACCGCATTCTCCCCAAGGGAACGCCGACGTGCTGAGCCGGCTGCTCCGCACGTACCTGCGGCCCTACACGCCTGCGCTCACCGCGGTGGTGCTGTTTCAGCTCATCGGCACCATCGCCTCTCTTTACCTGCCGAGTCTGAACGGCGACATCATCGACAAGGGCGTCGCGACCGGCGACACCGGCTACATCCTGCGCACCGGCGGCTGGATGCTGACCGTGTCCCTGGCGCAGATCGCCTGCTCGATCGCGGCGGTCTACAACGGCGCCCGGGTGGCGGCCGGGTTCGGCAGGGACGTCCGGTCGGCGATCTTCCACCGGGTGAGCGGCTTTTCCGCGCGGGAGGTCTCCCACTTCGGGGCTCCCTCGCTGATCACCCGGAACACCAACGACGTGCAGCAGGTCCAGATGCTCGTGGTGATGACCTGCACGATGCTGGTCGCCGCGCCGATCATGGGGATCGGCGGCATCATCATGGCCCTTCGTCAGGACGTCGGGCTGTCTTGGCTCATGCTGGTCTGCGTCCCGGTGCTGCTGATCTCGATCGGGCTGATCGTCTTCCGCATGGTCCCGCAGTTCCGCGCGATGCAGGCCCGCATCGACGAGGTGAACCGGGTGCTGCGCGAGCAGCTGTCCGGCATCCGCGTGGTGCGCGCGTTCGTACGGGAACGGGAGGAGGTCCGCCGCTTCGGTGCGGCGAACGACGCGCTCACCGCGACGGCGCTGCGTGTCGGGCGGCTGACCGCGCTCATCTTCCCCACCGTGATGCTGATCCTCAACGCCTCCAGTGTCGCCGTGCTGTGGTTCGGCTCCAGCCGGGTGGACAGCGGTGAGATGCAGGTGGGCGCCCTCACCGCGTTCCTCATGTACCTCATGCAGATCCTCATGTCGGTGATGATGGCCACCTTCATGTCGATCATGATTCCGCGTGCCGCGGTCTGCGCCGAGCGCATCGCCGAGGTGCTGGACACCGAGTCGTCGGTGCTCCCGCCGGAGCATCCCGTACGGCAGGTGGACCGCCGGGCCGAGCTGGAGCTGCGTGACGTCGAGTTCCGCTATCCGGGCGCGGCGGCGCCGGTGCTGTCCGGCGTCTCCTTCCGCGTCACCGCGGGGCAGACCACCGCCATCATCGGCAGCACCGGCTCGGGGAAGACGACGCTGATTTCCCTGATCCCCCGGCTGTTCGACGTCACGTCCGGCGCCGTGCTGATCGACGGGGTCGACGTACGCGACCTCGACCCGCGATTGCTCTGGACGCGCATCGGCCTGGTGCCGCAGAAGCCGTACCTGTTCAGCGGCACGGTCGCGAGCAACCTGCGGTACGGCAACCCGGACGCAACCGACGAGGAGCTGTGGGAGGCGCTGGAGATCGCCCAGGCCCGCGACTTCGTCGAGGCGATGCCCGAGGGCCTGCAGGCGCCGATCTCCCAGGGCGGCACGAACGTGTCCGGCGGGCAGCGGCAGCGGCTGTCCATCGCCCGCGCGCTGGTGGCAAAACCCGAGATCTACTTGTTCGACGACTCGTTCTCGGCGCTCGACCTGGCCACCGACGCCCGGCTGCGCGCCGCGCTGCGGCCGTACACGGCCGACGCCGCCGTGGTGATCGTCGCCCAGCGGGTCTCCACCATCGTCGACGCCGACCAGATCATCGTCCTGGACGACGGCGTCGTCACCGGCATCGGCACCCATGACGAGCTGCTCGGCTCCTGCCCGACGTACGTCGAGATCGTCGAGTCCCAACTGACCGCGGGGAGTGCGGTATGAGCAACCGGCCCACGGCACCTGTACGGCCCCGGCCCGGGGGCGGTTTCGGCGGGCCCTTCGGCGGCCAGATGCCGGCGGAGAAGTCGATGAACTTCGGCCCCTCCGCCCGGAGGCTGCTGCGGCGGCTGAGCCCCGAGCGGCCGAGGATCCTGGCCGTGATCGGCCTCGCGGTGATCAGCGTGGTGTTCTCGGTGATCGGGCCGAAGCTGCTCGGCCGCGCGACGGACGTGATCTTCAGCGGGGTGATCGGCGCGCGGCTGCCCGCGGGAACCACCAAGGAGCAGGCCGTGCAGGCGCTGCGCGCCTCGGGCCACGACGACTTCGCCGACATGCTGGCGGGGATGGACGTCGTCCCCGGCCACGGCATCGACTTCGGCGCGCTCGCCACGGTTTTGGCGTGGGTTATGGCGCTCTACGTCGCGGCGTCGCTGTTCATGTGGCTGCAGGGCTACCTGCTCAACGACGTGACGCAGCGCACGGTCTACCGGCTGCGCGCGGACGTGGAGGACAAGCTGAACCGGCTGCCGCTGAAGTTCTTCGACGGCCAGCCGCGCGGTGAGCTGCTCAGCCGCGTCACCAACGACATCGACAACGTGTCGCAGAGCCTGCAGCAGACGCTGAGCCAGCTGCTGAGCTCACTGCTCACCGTGATCGGCGTGCTGGTCATGATGTTCGTGATCTCGCCGCTGCTCGCGGTGATCGCGCTGGTGACGATCCCGGTCACGATGGTGGTAACCGGGCAGATCGCCAAGCGCTCGCAGAAGCAGTTCGTCGCGCAGTGGTCCCACACCGGGTCGCTGAACGCCCATATCGAGGAGGCGTTCACCGGTCACGAGCTGGTGAAGGTCTTCGGGCGGGGCCCGGAGGTCGAGGAGGTGTTCCGGGAGCGGAACGAGGCCCTGTACAAGGCGAGCTTCGGCGCCCAGTTCATCTCCGGGATCATCATGCCGATGATGATGTTCATCGGGAACCTCAACTACGTCGCCATCGCGGTCGTCGGCGCCGTACGGGTCGCGAGCGGGTCGATGAGCCTGGGCGACGTGCAGGCGTTCATCCAGTACTCCCGGCAGTTCACCCAGCCGCTGACGCAGGTCGCCTCGATGGCCAACCTGCTGCAGTCGGGGGTGGCCTCCGCCGAGCGGGTCTTCGAGCTGCTGGACGCCGAGGAGCAGGAGCCCGATCCCGCCGACCCGGCGCTGCCCGCCGTCCGCCGGGGGCGCGTCGAGTTCGAGCACGTGTCGTTCCGGTACGACCCGGAAAAGCCCCTCATCGAGGACCTTTCGCTGGTGGCCGAACCCGGGCACACGATCGCGATCGTCGGCCCGACCGGCGCGGGGAAGACCACACTGGTCAACCTGATCATGCGCTTCTACGAGCTGAACGCGGGCCGCATCACCCTGGACGGCGTCGACATCACCCGGATGCGCCGGGAGGACCTGCGCTCCCAGATCGGCATGGTGCTCCAGGACACGTGGCTGTTCGGCGGGACGATCCGCGACAACATCGCCTACGGCAAGCCCGGAGCCACCGAGGAGGAGATCCTGGCCGCGGCGCGGGCGGCGTACGTCGACCGGTTCGTCCGCACCCTGCCGGACGGGTACGACACCGTGATCGACGAGGAGGGCGGCAACATCAGCGCCGGCGAGAAGCAGCTGATCACCATCGCCCGCGCCTTCCTCGCCGACCCGTCCCTGCTGATCCTGGACGAGGCGACCAGCTCGGTCGACACCCGCACCGAGGTTCTGGTGCAGCACGCGATGGCCGCGCTGCGCAGCGACAGGACCAGCTTCGTCATCGCCCACCGGCTGTCCACGATCCGCGACGCCGACCTCATCTTGGTGATGGAGGCGGGGCGCATCGTCGAGCAGGGCACCCACGACGAGCTGCTCGCCGCCCGGGGCGCCTATCACCGGCTGTATTCGGCGCAGTTCGCCGGTGCGCTGACCGGCGACGACGCCCCCAGCGAAGTGCGGTGACCGGTGCCGCGTGGCCCTCGGGTCACGCGGCGTGCCCGGCGGCGCGCCGGCCGGTGGCGATCCGTGCAGGCCTGCACGAAACCGGCGCCCGCCGTCGCCGTTTCCACGCCCCGGCCATCACCGTTTCCGCGCTCACGAACGGGCGGAGAGGGTGAACTCCCTGCGCGGCTCCTCGATGGCCCCCAGCGAGACGATCTCGCGGGGGAAGAACAGCCCGAGCGTCCAGTCGACGAGGATCCTGGTCTTCCTGTTGAAGGTCGGCATCCGCGTCAGGTGATAGGTGCGGTGCATGAACCAGGCGGGAAAGCCGCGCAGTTCCTGCCCGTAGACCTGGGCGACCCCCTTGTAGAGTCCCAGGCTCGCCACCGACCCCGCGTACCTGTGCCGGTAGGGCCGCTGGGCCCGCCCGCGCAGCGTCGCCAGCAGGTTGCCGGCCAGCGTCTTGGCCTGCCGTACGGCGTGCTGGGCGTTGGGCGGGCAGAACTCGCCCGGCCGGGTGAGGTCGGGCACGGCGGCGGAGTCCCCCGCGGCGAAGGCGAAGTCGGTGCCGTGCACGCGCAGGTACGGGTCGACTCTGACCCTGCCCTTCTTGTCCAGCGGCAGGTCGCCCGCGGCGACCAGCGGGTTGGGTTTGACGCCCGCCGTCCACACGAGGGTGTCGGCGTCGAACTCCTCGCCGTCGCTCAGCACGATGTGGCAGCCTTCCGCGGACTTCAGCAGCGTGCTCATGCGGATCTCGATGCCCCGCTCGCGCAACTGCAGGGCCGTCCACTTGCCCATGTCGGGCCCCACCTCGGGCAGGATGCGGTCGGTGGCCTCGACGAGTATCCAGCGCATGTCCTCGCGGCGCAGGTCGCCGAAGTACTTGAGCGCGCCCGCCGCCATGTCCTCCAGCTCGGCCAGGGCCTCCACGCCGGCGTACCCGCCGCCGACGAACACGAAGGTGAGCGCCCTGCGGCGCACCTCCGGGTCGGGG
Source organism: Microbispora sp. (assembly GCA_019689655.1). Lineage (GTDB taxonomy): Bacteria > Actinomycetota > Actinomycetes > Streptosporangiales > Streptosporangiaceae > Microbispora. The sequence continues at coordinate 164 of JADGHC010000291.1, read as the reverse complement.
GTGGAGGCGGCGATGTCGAGGCGGCCGAGCACGTGGTTGCGCAGGGCGATGGCCTCTTCGATGGTCTTGAAGCCGATGCCGTGCTCGGCCAGCCCGGGCACCGGCAGCAGCCGCGAGATCGAGCCCGGCGCCATGACGAGGTAGTCGTACTCGATGGTGAGGTC
>JADGHC010000290.1 GCA_019689655.1 Microbispora sp. | reverse complement strand
CGCTTGCGGCCCTCCCGCTCGGCGTGCCGGTGCCACGGCAGGCCGAGCGCCGCGCCGATCGCGCCGGTGCGGTTGTGCGCGTCGAAGCCCACCATGACGTTCTCCAGAGCCGACATGCTGGGGAACAGCCGGATGTTCTGGAACGTACGGGCGATGCCGCGCTTGGTGACCTTGAACCGCTTCAGGCCGCTGATCTTCTCGCCGTCGAAGCGCACCTCTCCCGAAGTCGGGCGGTAGACACCGGTGATCACGTTGAACACCGTGGTCTTGCCCGCTCCGTTGGGGCCGATCAGCGCGAAGATCTCCCCCTGCTTGATCGTGAGGTCGACTCCGCCGAGAGCCTGCAGACCGCCGAAGCGCATGGTCACGGTGCGAAGTTCGAGCAGCGCCTTGCCCGGCTCGCTCACCTGGCCACCTCCTCTGCCATGCCGTCCGCCTCGGTGGAGGCCGGCTTCGCGCCGCCCGGTCGCGCGTCATCCGGCTCGCCGCCGTTGCCGGTCACCGAGCGGCGCCGGCGTGCGGGCAGCAGCCCCTCCGGACGCAGCGCCATCATCAGCACGAGCGCGGCGCCGAAGATGAGGATGCGATAGTCGGCGAAGCCGCGGAACCGCTCCGGCAGCCAGGCGATCAGGAACGCCCCGAACATGACGCCGGGGAGGTTGCCCGAACCGCCGAGCACCACGGCCGCCAGGATCGTGGCCGACAGGATGAACGGGAAGTTCGGCGGCTGGATCGCGATGACCTTGCTGGCCCAGATGACGCCCGTCAGGCCACCGATCATCGCGCCGATGAAGAAGGCCAGCAGCTTGAACTTGAAGGTGGGCACACCCATCAGTTCGGCCGCGTCCTCGTCTTCCCGGATGGCCTCCCAGGCGCGGCCGACCCGGCTCCGTTCAAGGCGTTTGGCGAAGATCACGACGAGCACGATCGCCGCCACCAGCAGGTAGTAGTACGGCAGCGGATCGAGCGCGAACTCCACTCCGAAGAGCGGCGGCGGATGCGGGATGTTGGTGATGCCGCGCGCGCCGCCGATGTAGTCGGTGTTCTGCGCGGTGATCCGGACGATCTCACCGAAGCCCAGGGTGACGATCGCCAGATAGTCTCCGCGCAGCCGCAGGGTGGGCGAGCCGAGGACGACGCCCGAGACCGCCGCCATGAAGATCCCGACCACCAGGACGCCCCAGAAGTTCCAGCCGTACTTCGTGCCGAAGACGGCCATGGTGTAGGCGCCGATGGCGTAGAAGGCGACGAAGCCGAGGTCCAGCAGGCCGGCCTGGCCGACCACCACGTTCAGGCCCACGGCCAGCAGCACGTAGGTGCCGATCGGGCTGAACAGCAGCGACGGCCAATGCGTTTCCGGGGACATGAACGACCCGATGAAGTCGCTCGGGGCGATGATCGCCAGGAGGATCAGCAGGCCGTAGACGATCCAGCGCGCCCAGCCCGGCGCTCCCGCCCACCAGTCGCGTACCGCGTCGCCGAGGCCGCCGACCGTCCGCCGGAAGGCCGTGAACGGGTTCCCGCTGTGAGTGTTGGAGTTTGCGTTCATGCGCGCGCTCGCTGGAGGGATTCACCGAGGATGCCGGTGGGACGGAACAGGAGGACGAGGACGAGGACGGAGAAGGCGATGACGTCCTTCCACTCCGAACCGAAGAAGATCGCGCCCCAGTTCTCGATGAGACCGAGGGCGAGACCGCCGAGTAGCGCTCCGCGCAGGTTGCCGATGCCGCCGAGCACCGCGGCGGTGAACGCCTTGACACCGAGCAGGAAGCCCACGTTGTAGCGGAGGTTCTCGAACTCCATCGCGTACAGCAGCGCCGCCACGCCGGCCATCGCGCCGCCGACCAGGAAGGTGGTACGGATGATCTTGTCGATGTTCACGCCCATGAGCGTGGCGGTCTCGGGGTCCTGCGAGGTGGCCCGGATGCCACGTCCGATCCTGGTGCGGTTCACGAAGACGTCGAGCAGGATCATCATGATCACGGCGGAGACGAGGATGATGACGTGATCGTTCCTGATCTCCACGTTGCCGATCGTGAGGAGTGACTCGCGCTCGAGCAGCCGGGGCACCGGGACCTGGAGGCGACCCTGGGACGGCCGGTCGAACAGCTTGGGGATGACGATGAGCGCGAAGAACTCCTGGAGGAAGATCGAGGCGCCGATCGCGGAGATGAGCGCGGCGAGCCGGGAGGCGTTACGCCTGCGGAGGGGCCGGTAAGCCACCTGCTCCAGCAGGACGGCGGCTCCGCCGGAGGCGGCCATGGCCACCAGCATCAGCACGAGCAGCGTGCCGGCCAGCGCGAATCCGCTGAGCGGTCCGGTGATCCCCATGTGCAGGATCGCGAACAACGCCGCGAACGAGCCGATCATGAAGATCTCTGAATGGGCGAAGTTGATGAGGCGTAGCACGCCGTACACCATCGTGTACCCGAGGGCGATCAGCGCGTAGATGGCGCCGCTGGCCAGACCGCCCACGGTGGAGGGCCCGACCTGGTTGAGAAAGTCGTTCAGCACGGTGGTCGCTTTCAAACCGGGGCGACGGTAGTCGCCGGGCGGTAAGGAGCGGGAGCAGCGGTACGCTCCCGCTCCTCAGCGTTCTCAGATCGAACTACACGCCTCAGCTGAGCTGAGCCTGTGTACTGTCGCCCAGCCAGGTCAGACTGCCGTTCTTCACCTGGTAGATGTGAATGATGTTCGCGGCGATGTCACCGTTCGGACCGAACTTGATCTCCTTGGAGACGCCCTTGAAGTCGATCGTCGCGAGGTAGTCGTTGATCTTCTCCGCCGTGGTGTTGCCCGCCTCGATCGCCTTCAGGATGGCCGTCGCGGCGTCGTAACCCTCGGTCGCGTAGATCAGCGGGTCGACGCCGAACTTCGCCTTGTAGTTGTCGCTGAAGGTCTTCAGCTCGGGAACGTCGGAGCCGTAGGGAATGAGGCAGGGGCAGCCGAGCACGGCGCCCTCGGCGGCCGGCTTGCCGGCGGCCTCGACGAGCTTGGCGTCCACCGAGCCGTCGCCGGAGGACACGATGGCGGTCACGCCACCGTCACGCAGCTGCTTGAGCAGGCGGCCGAGCTGGGCGTAGTAGCCACCGTAGAAGATGACGTCGGGGTTGGCGGCCTTCACCTTGGTGACGGTGGAGGAGTAGTCCGAGCCGTTGGGGTCGATCTTGTCGCGCTCGACCTTCACGCCCTTGGCCTCGAACTCCTTCGCCACCGCGTCGGCGAGGCCGGCGCCGTACTCGGCCGCGTCGTCGATGACGAACGCCAGCTTCGGCGACTTGGCCTTCACCAGGAAGTCGGCGATCGCGGGGCCCTGGACGGAGTCGTTGGCGACGACGCGGTGCCAGTACTTCCAGCCGTTCTGAGCCAGGGCGGGGTTGGTCGCCGAGGCCGTGATGCTCGGGATCTTGCCCTGTTCGAGGACGGGGCCCACGTTGCGCGACTCACCCGAGAAGCCCGGGCCGATCATGGCCACGATCTTGTCTTCGGTGGCGGCCTTCTGAGCGAGCGGGACAGCCTGGTCGGGGTTGCCCTGGCTGTCGTACTTCACCAGCTCGACCTTGACGTTTGTCGACTTTGCGTTGAACTCGTCGATCGCGAGCTGAGCGCCCTGCGACGGCGGGATCATGAGCGCGGAGTTCTCACCGGTCAGGTCACCCATGAAGCCAATCTTGAGAGTGGTGGCGCCCCCGCCACCGCTGGCTCCACCGGACGACGCGCTGTCGTCGGAGCCGCCTCCACACGCCGCGAGAGCGAGGGTCAGCGCTGTACCGGCAGCGACGATGCCACCAAGGCGAGCGATCCTGGATCGCAAGTTTGCCTTCCTTTCGCTGGATCCCCTCCTGGGGATCGGATACGCACCCGCCCCATCCAGCGGTCAGCCGAGGGGTCGTGACCGGTAGTACAACCACAGGAAGTAACAGGTCGGTACAGAGGCCATCACAGTTATGGTTTTGTTACGTCTGCTCCCTTCGTTCGGTAGTCAGTACGTAACGAAAACGACAGAAACTGCGTCAACCCTGGTCAACGGCACCATGGATCGGCTAAAGGTATAGCTTTGGCCCGATCAGATGATCACGTTTGCGGCTTCTCCGGCGAGGTGGCCTCGGCCACCACGATCTGGGCCACCTGACGCATGCTCATGCGCCGGTCCATGGACGCCTTCTGGATCCACCGGAAGGCCTGCGGCTCGGTCCACCCGTGCTGGGTCATGAGCAGGCCCTTCGCCCGCTCGACGAGCTTCCTGGTCTCCAGCCGCTCCGAGAGCGTGGAGACCTCCTTCTCCAGCGCGGTGATCTCCTCGTGCCGGCTGACCGCCATCTCGATCGCGGGAACCAGGTCGGCCTTGGTAAATGGCTTGACAAGATAGGCCATCGCCCCCGCGTCCCTGGCCCGCTCGACGAGGTCCCGCTGGGAGAACGCGGTGAGGATGAGGCACGGCGCGATCCGTTCCGAGACGATGCGCTCGGCCGCGGAGATCCCGTCGAGCACGGGCATCTTCACATCCAAGATCACCAGGTCGGGGCGGAGCTCCATGGCGAGCTTGACCGCCGTCTCGCCGTCGCCGGCCTCGCCGATCACGGCGTACCCGTCCTCTTCGAGCATCTCCTTCAGGTCGAGGCGGATCAGGGCCTCGTCTTCCGCGATCACCACTCGCCGCTGCGTACTCACGCACAAGAGGTTACCGACGTCCGCTACATTAGAACCACGCCAGGGCCTCGCGGATGATCACTCGTTTGCTAGGCTACTGCGCAACGGGTTCGGACAAGTTACGAAAAGTCCGGATTGAAGCCCCGGTACCCCAATTGGCACGAGGGAGCGGATTCAAAACCCGTACAGTGTGGGTTCGAGTCCCACCCGGGGCACTATTCACTCCTCGCGGTCGCCCGAAAACTGTCGGTAGCGACTGCCATCATCGGTGGCGTGTACGATTCCTCAACTCGCCGCCGGGCTCTTCGTCTCCTCGAATCCGGTCTCACGACGGCTCAGACGAGCCGCCGTCTCGGCATCTCCCCCTCGACCCTCCGAGCGTGGCGGAATGCTCCCGAACGACCACCCCTCCGGGACGCGACCTGCCCGCGCTGTGAGAAGATCCCGACGATCCCGCAGCCGCCCGGCGTCTACGCCTATGTGCTGGGCCTGTACCTGGGGGACGGCTGCATCAGCGTGGTCGGCGACCCGAGCAAGCGCGTCTGGTCGCTGCGGATCATGTGCGCGGACTCGTGGCCCGGCCTCAGGGAGGAATGCGTGCAGGCCATAAGGGCGCTCCGGCCGCTCAACCACGTACGCGTTCTGCGGAAGCAGGGCTGTACCGAAGTGAACAGCTACTCGAAGCACTGGCCGCACCTCTTCCCGCAGCATGGACCGGGGAAAAAGCATGAGCGGGCCATCGTCCTGGCGGACTGGCAGAACGAGATTGTCGCCGAATACCCGGGCCTTTTCGTCCGGGGGCTCATCCACTCCGACGGCTACCGCGGGATGAACCGCGTCCGGCGGCCGGTGGGCGGTGCGGACAAGTGGTACGAGTACCCGCGGTACCTGTTCAAGAACGAGTCCGCCGACATCCTCCGGCTGTGCGGGGAGACGCTGGACCGCCTCGGCGTCGCATGGCGCTACACCAAACGCAACGAAATATCGGTGGCCAGGCGTGATGCCGTGGCCCGCCTCGACGAATTCGTGGGTCCCAAATACTGAGCCCCCGCACACCCGGGCCAGCCCGGCTCACCGCGGGCACAGAAGACGAAATGCCGCACTGAGCCCCGGCACGCCCGGGCTATGGGCCCCCAACCGCGCGCGCCCGGGCGACGTGGCCCCAAATGTGCCTCAGGCGCCGGGCGGACCCAGGGCGCAGTGGGCGCACATAAGACCCCAGTCCCTCCGGCCCCGGCTGGTCGGCCGAGGGCGGGCGGGTGCGTAGGCCGGCGTAAGACCGTGCCCTGTACCACCGCGCCCGCGACGGCCGCTCCGCGGCTCACCAGACCGCAGCTATCACGGCCAGCCGGAGCACCCGCCCGCCCCCGAGCAACCGACCACCACAAACCACACGGAAAACCCGCGAAACACACAAAGCCCCAGCTCTACCGGCCGCGGCCGGTAGCCCATACGCCGCCACGACTGCGCGTGCGGCCGTGTGCGGCGCCGGACCCGCGTGCGTTCAGGCGCCGGGGCCGAGGCGGACGGCGTCGAGGGCGAGGGAGAGCTCGACGACGTCCCGGGGACGGGCCAGCGACCGGCCGGTGAGCTGCTCGATGCGGCGCACCCGATTGAAGACGGTGTTGCGATGGCAGTAGAGCTCGGCCGCCGCGCGGGCGGCCGATCCCTCGCAGCGCAACCACGCCTCCAGCGTCGCGAGCAGCACACCGCCGTCGGGCGAGGCGATGATCGGGCCGAGGACGCCGCCGGCGAGGTGCCCGGCCAGCTCCGGCTGGCAGACCACCAGGGCGGCGGGGAACCGCCGGTCCAGCCGGGCGATCTCCGCAGCGGTCCCCGAGCAGGTGCGCATGGCCACCTCCGCAAGGCGGCGGGCCGTACCGAGGTCGGCGAGGCTCTCCACCACCGGGCTGACGCCGGCGCTCCCGCAGACGATCGGGGTGATGGCGGCCACCAGGTCGTCCAGCTCCCGGTCGCCGAGGTACACCACCGCCATCTCCAGGTCCGGGCGCATGCGCCACAGGAAGCGCAGCCCGCCGATCTCGTCGGGGCGGTGCACTGGGTCGGGCTGCGCGGGCAACCGCGTTGTGACTACCGCATAGCGGCCGTGCTCCGGCAGGCCGAGGGCGTCGGCGGCCGTCTTGGCGACCACCGGGTCGGCGCGGCCCTCCAGGAGGGCGTCGAGCATGGCGTTGACGCGCTGGTTGGTCCGGCCGAGCAGCTCGTTCTCGCGGCGGCGGTAGGCGTCGGCCGCCGCCACGGCCTGGCGGTCGATGGCGTGCCACACGTGGGTGGCGCTGCGCAGCAGGGCGGGCAGCCGTTCGGGACCCTGGTCGCCGATGATGTCGATGAAGCCGTTCCACGTGACCTGCGCGGCAAGGCGGTAGCTGCGCATGAGCGAATCCAGGGGAAGTCCGAACTCGGCCCGCCTGCGCCCGACGGTCTGGGCGTACGCGACGTCGCGCCGCTCGTGCCGGGGCTGCAGGATCGCGGTGATGCCGACCCGCAGCCCCTCGTGGGTGCTCTTCCAGTGGTCGTCGTACGGGACCGTCATGCGGTAGGCCTCGTCGCTTTCCCTGCCGCGTTTCACCAGCTCGTCGGTGAGCTCGGGGAGCCGTTCCAGCAGGCCTGCGGCGGAGGTCCGCAGCACTTCCCGGACCTCGGTGTCCGTCCTGGACCTCATGCCCCGAATGTGCCAGCCGGGTTCGTACGGAACAAGGTTCGGTTTTCGTTTCGTGACGCGAGATTGTGCGGGAGCACAAGGCATGGCCCGCGGGCATGGGCTGGGGTCCCGACTTGACTCCCGGCGCTGGACGGCCCTCGACCACGGTGGGTCGGGTGTGCCTTCATCGAAGGCACAGGAGGCGCGGATGTCTGGTGAGGGGAGACGCCCGGGAACCGGCGGCCCGGAGACCGGGAGCCCGGAGACCG
>JADGHC010000289.1 GCA_019689655.1 Microbispora sp. | reverse complement strand
GCTCCGAAACGCCCCCATCTGGCGTTACCCGTCCCACCCGCACCCGTCCGTACGACGGCCCGCGATGAAACTTTCAACGGGCGCGCGATGCCGTCGGCGGCAGGCTCACCGGTCACGCCTTCCGGCGGCTCCGCGGATGAAAAGTTCATCGCGTCGTCAACGGCAGCCGCCGGCTTTCTGCCTGGTCATCGCCCAAAAACGGACGACGTCGGGCCGGAGACGGTCCGGGGCGATGACAAGGCGCTTGACACCCTCTTTGCATTCATATTTGCTCCGCTCCGCCACCACCTCCAGCCGTCGGCAGAAGGGAGCAAGACCGCGCGCGCGAAAGTTAGCGATAACAACATTCTTGTCAGACGATAACCGGCCACCCCGGCGGAACCGCCGCGGAGAAAACCGGCGAGTGCCATGCCGACGCCGGCGGACGTCTGAACCCGCCTCGCTTTCCGCGCAAAGGGGCGAGCACGCGCCGATCGGCTGACGGCGGGCTCGCCTGGTGGCCGGGCAGGCCGCGCGACCGGCGTGCACCGCCGGCTTCCGGCTCGGCAAGGAGGAACACTCAACGGCTTCCCCATCGACGCATGTCGATTTTCGGACGGCAAAGGGAGATGCGTGCAGGTGAGACGGAGATCGATTTTCGCCGCTGTCGCGGCGGCCGCGCTTCTCGTTCTGTCAACGGGACAAATGGCGCTCAGCGACAGCCTCGGCGCGACCAGGTCGTCTTCGGCCGCCGCCGCCGCGGCGGCGACCAGCGGATGCGGCAAGACGCCGACATTGCGAAGCGGCTCGCAGACCATCACGACCAGCGGCAAGAGCCGTAGCTGGATCCTGCGGATTCCCGACAACTACGACAACAACCATCCCTACCGGTTGATCTTCGCGTACCACTGGCTGAACGGCACGGCGCAGATCGTCGACTCGGGCGGATCGGACGGTGCCGTCTGGGCCTACTACGGGCTCAAGCAACTGTCGAACAACAGCACGATCTTCGTCGCGCTTCAGGGCATCAACAACGGCTGGGCCAACACCAACGGCGAAGACCTGACCTTCACCGACGACGTGCTGAGAGTCATCGAGAACGATCTGTGCGTCGACACGACGCAGCGCTTCGCCATGGGGTGGAGCTACGGCGGCTCGATGAGCTTCGCGCTCGCGTGCGCCCGGCCGACGGTCTTCCGGGCGGTCGCGGTCTACTCCGGCGCTCAGCTCAGCGGGTGCAACGGCGGCACCCAGCCGGTCGCGTACATGGGCATCCACGGCACCCACGACTCGGTGCTCAACATCTCGCTGGGCCGGCAGCTGCGTGACCGGTTCGTCGCGAACAACGGCTGCACCCCCATGAACCCGCCGGAGCCCCCGCAGGGCAGCCTGACGCACATCATCACCACCTACTCCGGCTGCCGGCCCGGTTACCCGGTGGTGTGGGCGGCGTTCGACGGTGACCACACCCCCTCGCCGAACGACGGGTCCACCTCCACCAGCGGCGCCAGGACGTGGACGTCCGCAGAGGTGTGGAAGTTCTTCACCCAGTTCCAGTCCGGTTCGTCGCCTTCTCCCTCGCCCTCCCCGTCGGCGTCGCCGTCCCCCTCTCCCTCGGTGTCGCCGTCGCCGTCGCCGAGCGGCGGATCGGGCGCCTGCCGCGTCAGCGCCACCGTCAACGCGTGGAACAACGGCCTGACCGAGCAGATCGCCATCACCAACACCGGCTCGTCCACCATCAACGGCTGGTCGCTGACCTTCACCCTCCCCAGCGGGCAGACCATCACCAACGGGTGGAACGCCACCTACTCGCCCACCAGCGGACAGGTCACGGCGAGGAACGTCAGCTACAACGGCACACTGCCGCCCGGAGCCACCACTGAGATCGGCTTCCAGGCCACCCACACCGGCAACGCCGCCAAGCCCACGGCGTTCGCACTCAACGGCAACCCCTGCACCATCGCCTGAGCGAGTCACCGGGGGTGGCGTCCGGCCGACGCCACCCCCGGGCGCTCCGAAAGCCGCAGGTCAGCCCCCGGCCCCCATCGGTACGGGAACGACCACCGAGGTGGCGGCTTCGTGCAAGGTGAGCCCGAGAACCGGCGCGATCGTCCCGCCGAAGGCGGCCCTCGCCTCGGCGGCCCCGGCCTTCCACGGGTCCGGCCCGCCGATGGAGCGATAGTTGAGGAAGCTGACGACCTTCAGGTCGGGCAGGACCAGCCAGGCGTACGCCTGATCAGGCTCTTCCACGGGGTTGCGCAGCACGAGCCCCGAGCCGTTGAGCGCCGTGTACGGCCCGGTGAGGCGAGGGGCGACGAAGCCGTAAAGCCCGGTGGGCGCGCTTCCCGGCGGGTGGAACGCGTGCCGCTGCGTAGAGAAGAAGAGATAGTACGACGAGTTGTGGACCACGATGTGCGGCCGTTCGATCTCGTGGTTGACACCGTCGGCGACGAGGAGGGGCGGCCCGAGCGACCAGCCGCCCGGCACCGCGGCGGCGAGCGCCACCGCGCCCATGAAGCCGTCGTCCCCCTCGACCGACGCGGCGACGAGCAGGTACTCACGGCCGTCGGCGGGGTCGCGGAACCAGCCGGGATCGCGAAACGCCCTGATCCGCCCGGGTCCTCCTTCGGTCTCGTCGGCAGGCAGGTACATCACGCCGTCCGAGCGGAGGATCTCCCGATGCTCGGCGGCCCGGTCCAGCACGACCCGGCCGTCGCCGGTCAGCAGCCGGGCGCGGGCCTCGACGATGGTCTGGATGAACGTCGGGCGGGCCTCTCCTCGCCTGCCCGCGGCCGTGTAGAACACCGACACCGTGCCGTCCGGCCTGCGGACCGCCGATCCCGACCATTCGCGACTGCCCGGCGAGGCTCCGTCGGCGAAGGCGTAACCGAGGTCGGTCCACCCGTCGCCGCCCCTGGCGAGCAGCCGGAGGCGGGCATGGTCGTGACGCTCCTCGGGATGGCCGACGGCGGGCGCGGAAAGCGCCATCCACAGCTCGCGGCCCCGCACCACGGACGTCGAGCCGTCCTCCTCCTGGATCGGCCACAGATCCCAGACGTCGTCGTGGGGCAGCACGCGCGGCGCCGCCGAAAGGGTGATGACCGGTGCCGTCGCCGTCGCGCCGCCGCTCGGCACGGCCAGGTGCCGGCGCGTCCAGCGCGTGGGCCCGTCGTTCACGCGGTCCCTCCGTCACGTCGCAGTCCGCCGGCGATGGTCTCGTACGCGCCGGCACGAATCCGCGGTCCGGGCGTGGTTCCGGCCATGCACGTCACCCCTTCAGGGAGCCCTGGAGCAGAGCCGTGACGAAGCGGCGCTGGAAGATCAGGAAGATCACGAGCGTGGGGGCGAGGATCAGCAGCGACCCCGCGCACAGCAGCGGTATGTCGGTTCCCCACTGGCCCTGGAAGGCGCCCAGGGCTCCGGACATCGTGCGCTTCAGGGGATCGTCCACCAGGACGATCGCCAGAAGGAACTGGTTCCAGGTCCACAGGAACAGCAGGATGGCCAGGGACGACAGCGCCGGCATGGCCAACGGGACGTGGATGCGCCAAAAGAGCTGCCATACGTTCGCGCCGTCCATTCGCGCGCTCTCCGACAGCTCGTCGGGCATGTTGACGAAGTGCGCCCGCATCCAGAAGACCGCGAACGGCATGTACAACCCGATGAGCGGCAAGATGATCGCCCACCGGGTGTTCAGCAGTCCCATGTCGCGCACCTGGTAGTACAGCGGCGTGATGACGCCCTCGAACGGCAGCGTCAGCCCGAGCACGAACACGAGGAACACCAGGTTCCGTCCCGCCATCCGCAGGTGGCCGATGGCGAAACCCGCCAGCGTCCCGAGGAGCAGGGAGATGGGAACCACGCCGAGCACGATGAGCGTGCTCGATTTCACCAGATCGATCATCCGCGCGGCCTGGAACGCTTTGACGAAGTTGCCCCACTGCGGATCGCGCGGCCACTCCAGACCGGAGGGGTAACTGCCGGACGGATGCAGGGCGGTGACGAACAGGCTGACGAACGGCATGATCGTGACCGCCATCAGCAGGACGAGCAGCAGCCTTCCGGTCCACGCCTCCCGGCGTCCGACGATCATGAGGTCCTGTCCCTGGTGAGCCACTGGATGGGCAGGGCGACGAGGATGACGAGCACCATGAGCACGACGGCCAGCGCGGACGCCATACCCACCTGCCGCTCGGAGAAGGCCAGGTAGTAGATCTCCAGCCCGGGGACCATGGTCGCGTTCCCCGGTCCGCCCTGGGTGGATACGTAGACGATGTCGAAGCTGGCCAGCGCCGCGATCACGGTGACCGTGACGCAGACGCCGATCTCCTGCCGCAGGCTGGGCACGGTGATCGAGACGAACTCGCGCAGCGGCCCCGCTCCGTCCATCCGGGCGGCCTCGTACAACGCCGGGTCGATCTTGCTCATGCCGGACAGCAGAAGGATCGTGCACAGACCGAGCAGCACCCACGCCCCGATCACGCCGACCGCCGGCAGGGCCGTGGAGAAGTCGCCCAGCCACGCGCGGGCCACGCCGCCGAGGCCGACGTACGTGAGGAGCTGGTTGACCAGGCCGCTCGAGGACAACAGCCAGCTCCAGGCGATGCCGGCGGCGACGAGCGGGATGACCTGCGGCAGGAACAGAACCGTCCGCGCCACCAGTGCGAGCCGGCTCGTGGCGATCCGGCGGATGGTCGAGGCGATCGCCAGGCCCAGCACGACCGGGATCGCGCTGAAGAACACGATCAGCTTGACCGCGTTGAGGATGGTGGCGAACAGGTCGGGGTCGGTGAACACCTTGACGTAGTTGCCCAGTCCGGCCCAGGTGGACGGGCCGATGCCATCCCAGCGATACATCGAGTACTGGATGGTGAGCGCGATCGGGCGCAGCACGAAGACCGCGTAGACGGCCAGTGCCGGAGCGACGAAGAGCCAGCCGACCCACCTCGGCGTGCGCAGCCCCGCCCCACGGGCGGGACTGCGCTTCCTCGTCACGGCTGCCGGCCCGGGGCGGGTCGCGGGCGAGGCGACCACGCTGTCGGGAGTCGGCCGTGTCATCGGTGCTCAGCTCCCCTTGACCTGGCTCTCGTAGTCGCTCTGCACCGACTTCAGCAACCCCTCGGGGGTCTGCTGACCGGCGACCAGCTTCTGCAGCTGGGGAGTCCAGCTCTTGGCGTAGATCGCGCCGGTGGCGTTGGCGATGAAGTCCATCGCGCCGTTGTCCTCGGCGATCTTCGCGCCTGCCGCCAGAGTGCTCGCGGTGACGGTGTCCTTCCCCACCTCCGGCATGGGGGCGTCCGCCGGGCCCATCGGGTGCGACCCGCCGACCTTCACCCCGATTTCACGCGCCTTCGGATTGGTCGCCACCCAGTTGAGGAAGAACGCCGCGCAGTCGGCGTTCTTCGCCCTGGAGCTGATCCCGAAGGTGAGGGGCGCCGACATCGCGGCCTGCTTGCCGCCCTGCTGCGCCGGGGGCATGAGGAAGAAGCCCACATCGCCCGGCATCTGCTTGTCGAGGTTCCCCGACTCCCAGTCGCCGTTGAACATGAACAGGCCGTCGCCCTTGATGAAACGGCTCATCATCGTCGCGTAGTCGACGGCGTTGACGTCCTTCCAGAAGTACCCGGCCTTGATCCACTTCTCCAGATGCCGCGTCGCCTGCAGGTTCGTGGGGGTGTCGATGGTGGCGCCCGGCTTCTGGTAGATCCAGTCGTTGATCGGGCCGGGGGGACCGTACGCGGCCATGAGATCCTGCAGCGGGAAGGCCAGGCCGCCGGTCGCCCCGCCGTTGAACTGTGCGATCGGTGTGATGCCCGCGCTCTTGGCCTTCGCCAGGACGTCGTCCAGTTCGGCCAGGGTGGCCGGCGGGGACGACATGCCGATCTTCTCGGCGAGCTTCTTGTTGTAGAACACGCCGGTCATGCTGAAGTTCAGCCCCATCGCGTACAGCGACCCCTCGCCGCGCGTCTTCCCGCCGGGGGTCATCCGCATCTGCTCCAGCTGGGAGGCGGGCCAGGAGTCCCAGCCGAACGCTTTCGCGTAGCCGTCGAGATTCTTCAGCAGGTTGTTCTTCACCAGCTCCGACACCTGCGGGAGCCGCATGAGATCCGGCGGGTCGTCGGCGAGGACACGCGGCGCGTTCTGCGTGATCACCGCGAACTGGTCCTCGCGGATGTTCCACTTCACGTTCGGATACTGCTTGGAGAACTCGGTGCTGAGCTCCTTCGGCAGGGGGAAGCCGGTCTCGATGTAGGCGTTGAGCGTGACCGGCTCCGTGCCGCAGGTGGGCGCGGCCGACAGGGACGCGCCGGTGTCCTCCGGCCGAGGTGCGTCGCCGCCGGGCGCCCCGCAGCCCGCCGCCAGCGTCCCTCCCATCACGACCGCGAGCGCGGCCCGGTTCCAGCGAGTTCGACGCGGCATCTGCGTCTCCTTGATTGCTCGGGGACCCGCCGGCATACACCGGACGCCCCAGGACTCAGGTTTGCTAAATCGGATTAGCAGTGCGATAGTCTCATCACACGTGTCGCGGGGTGTCAACCCCCACATCGCAGGAGGTCACCCGGTGAGCCCACGACGGGTCACGCTGGCGGACGTCGCCAAGACCGCCGGCGTCTCGCCGACCACCGCGTCACTCGTGCTGTCCGGACGCGGCCGGGAGCTGCGCATTTCTCAAGATGTCGAGCAGCGTGTCCTCAAAGCCGCGGCCCAGCTGCAGTATCGGCCAAACATCGTATCCGTTGGCCTACGAACTGGGACAACGCGGACTATCGGCTTCATTTCCGACACGGTCGCCACGTCGCGGCTCGCCGGCGACATGATCAAAGGAGCGCTCGAGGCCGCGCGGGAGCGCGGCTTCATGCTGTTCATCGGTGAGACGGAGGGCGACGCCGAGCTCGAGCGCCTCCTGCTGCAGGCCATGCACGACCGCCAGGTGGACGGGATCATCCTGGCCGCGATGTACACACGAAGCATCAGGGTGCCGAAGGGCATAGCGTTCGCCCCCGCCGTCCTGCTCAACGCGCTCCCCAAACAGCCGTCACCGCTGCCCTCGGTCATCCCCGACGAGATCGAGGCCGGACGAGCCGCCGCGCGGGCTCTGCTCGACGCCGGCCACCGCGAAGGCATCTACCTGATCGGCGCCGGCCCCGGACGGCGCAACGTTCCCGCCGGCGGGAGTGTCGCGGCCGTCGAACGGCTCATCGGCATCCGCGAGGTGCTCGCCGAGGCGGGGGTCAAACCGGCGGGCGGCTACGTCTGCCCCGACTGGCAACCGGAGTACGGCCTCGCCGCGACCCGGGAGCTGCTGAGGAAAGACAAGCCGCGGGCGTTGATCTGCTTCAACGACCGGCTCGCCCTCGGTGCCTACCAGGCCCTCGACGACTTCGGGCTCAAGGTGCCCTCCGACGTCTCCGTCGTGTCCTTCGACGACCACCCGATCGCCTCGTGGATACGCCCCCAGCTGACGACGGTGGCCCTCCCTCACTATGAGCTCGGCCGCAAGGCCGTCGACGTGCTGTTCGAGGAGATCGGCCGGGACCATGAGGACGACCACCGGGAGGGCGAGGTGCATCGCGTGCCGATGCCCATCCGCCTCCGGGAGTCGGTCGCG
>JADGHC010000288.1 GCA_019689655.1 Microbispora sp. | reverse complement strand
CCCTCTACATCGGCCGCATCGGGCTGCGCGACGACGACCACACGACCGTGCTCGTCGACTGGCGGGCTCCCGCGGCCCGTCCCTTCTACGTCGCCACCCCCGGCGACCCCGGCACCCTCGTACGCCGCCGCCACTTGCACACGCACGACCGCATGGTCGTGGGCATCGACGACGAGGTCTTCGACCTCGACCGGATGGCCGACGGCGACCGCCGTACGCTCGTCGGCGAGGCCGCGTTGCTCGCGGCGCTGCGCCGCGGGCGCACCGGGCGCATGAGCGAGGTCGTGGCCACCATCCAGCGGGAACAGGACAAGGTGATCCGTTCCGGGCTGGCCGGGGCGCTCGTCGTGCAGGGCGGCCCGGGCACGGGCAAGACCGTCGCCGCCCTGCACCGGGCGGCGTACCTGCTCTACACGCACCGCGACACGCTGGAACGGCGCGGCGTGCTCGTCGTCGGGCCCAACGCGACCTTCTCCCGCTACATCAGCCAGGTGCTGCCCTCGCTGGGCGAGACGCAGGTGGTGCTGACCAGCGTGGGCGGGCTGCATCCCGGGGTGCACGCCACCGCGGAGGACGAGCCCGCCGTCGCCGTCGTCAAGGGCGACCTGCGCATGGTCAAGGTGATCGAGGAGGCGGTGCGCGACCGCGAGCGGGTGCCCGAGGGCGACCTGGAGGTGAACATCCCCGTCCGCACGTCGGTGCGCGGCGGCGTGGAGGTGGTGGTCGAGGAGATGACGCTGCGGGTGGACCACGCCACCTGCGAGCGGGCCCGGGACCGCGCCCGCGGCCTGCGCCGGCAGCACAACCTCGCCCGGTGGACGTTCGTGGACGAGATGCTGCGGGCGCTGGCCCTGGACGAGGCGGCCACGCTCGACCGGCCCTTGGAGGACGGCGATCTGCGGTACGCCGCCTCGACGCTGTGGGGGCACAAGACGGTGCGCGACGCGCTCGACGCCCTGTGGCCGGAGATCACCCCGGAACGGCTCGTCCGCGAACTCCTCTCGGACGAGGAGCGGCTGCGGACCGCGGCCGGGCCGCACCTGTCGGAGGAGGAGCGCGCGCTTCTGCTGCGGCCCCGCGAGGCGCCCTGGACCATCGGCGACGTCCCCCTGCTGGACGAGGCCGCCGAGCTGCTCGGCGAGTACGACCACGAAGCGGGGGCCAGGCGGCGCCGCGCCGAGGAGGAGCGCCGCGAGGAGGAGCTGTACGCCCGGGAGGTCCTGACGATCACGGACGTCGACCCGGTGCTCGACGCCGCGATGCTGGCCGAACGCAAGCGCGACGACGGGCCGTACGTGACGACCGCGGACCGGGCCGCCCGCGACCGCACCTGGGCGTACGGGCATGTGATCGTGGACGAGGCGCAGGAGCTGTCGGCGATGGCGTGGCGGACGGTGATGCGCCGGGTCCCGGCCCGATCCCTCACGGTGGTCGGCGACATCGCCCAGACCGGCTCGGCCGCGGGCGCGCGGTCGTGGGGCGAGATGCTCGACCCGTACGTGAAGGGCCGCTGGCGGGAGGAGCGCCTGCTGGTCAACTACCGGACGCCGGCGGAGATCATGGAGGTGGCCGCCGACGTGCTGCGTGCCGTGGCACCCGGGCAGGAGCCGCCCGAGTCGGTCCGGTTCGGCGGCGCCCGCCCGCGCGCCGTGCCCGCGGCGGGGACGGACCTGCGGCTGCTGGTGGAGTCGGAGCTGCGCGAGATCGGGGAGGGACGGGTCGGCGTCATCACGCCGGACGCCCGGCACACGCGGATCGCCGCGCTGTTCCCCGAGGCCGACGACCCCCTCGACAGCCCGATCGCCGTCCTCACCGTACGCGGCTCGAAGGGCCTGGAGTTCGACGCCGTGGTGGTCGTGGACCCCGAGGGCATCTTGAGCCAGTCGCCCAACGGCGGCCAGGACCTGTACGTCGCCATCACCCGGGCGACCCGGCGGCTCACCGTGGTCTACGAGAACCGGCTCCCCGCCGTACTGCGCCGCCTGGAGACCCCAGGCGACTGAGACACACTTATGGCCGGCGTTGGGGGGACGCCGGCCATACCGAGTGTCTGTGGAGGATGTGCTAGGGCATTTTCCCCGAGATCTCGTCAGCGGCCGTGTCGGCCTTCTCGCCGGCGTCCTCGGCGGAGCCGGTGTGGCGCATGCTCTCCCGCATCGTCTCGGCCCAGCGCTGGGCGTTGTTGCGGTACATCGCCACGCCTATCGCGCCGATCGCGATGCCGCCGAGCAGCGCGGCGATCGGCCAGCGCCGCCGGGGCTTCTTGGTCGTCACCTCGAGCCGGCGGGCCAGCTCGGTCAGGAACGCGCTCACGATCGGAGCGATCTGCTCCTCCACCGACTGCGCCGCCTGATCGAGCTTCGGCGCCGCCCACACCCTGGCGTCCTCAAGCCGGTGCGCGGCGAGATCCCGCGCGGTCTCCGCCATCGGGCTCATCCGGCCGCCGGCCTTCCTCGCCTGGTCCCTCATCCTGTTCAGCCACGACTGCGGGATGATCACCACCTCGGCGCGGCGCCTTCTGTTCATTGTCAGGGACACGATCAACCTCCCCCTATCGACGGGGCCCCGGAACGACCCCTTCCCGGATGGCCCTGGCTCAATCACGAGCGGTGCGTGAAGGCATGCTCGATACCCTGTTCACCGGACAACTAACACGAGTCGACAAAGGGGGCGGCCCTCGTGGCTGACAACCTCATCGCGAATCTGCGGACGAACCACGGCACGATCCGTGTTCAGCTCTTTCCCAACAAGGCGCCCAAGACCGTGCGCAACTTCGTCGAGCTCGCCGAGGGCACCCGGGAGTGGACCCACCCGGCGACCGGCGAGAAGACGACCCGCAAGCTCTACGACGGCACGATCTTCCACCGCGTCATCGACGGCTTCATGATCCAGGGCGGCGACCCGATCGGGCAGGGCACCGGCGGCCCCGGCTACACCTTCGACGACGAGATCCACCCGGAGAACCAGTTCAACCGGCCCTACCTGCTCGCGATGGCGAACGCGGGCAGGCGGTTCGGCAAGGGCACCAACGGTTCCCAGTTCTTCATCACCGTCAGCCCGCAGCCGCACCTCAACCAGGGGCACACGATCTTCGGCGAGGTGATCGAGGGCACCGAGGTGGTCGACTCGATCGCCAAGACGCCCACCGGAAGGAACGACCGGCCGCTGAACGACGTGGTCCTCGAAGAGGTCACCATCGAGCGGTCCTGACGCCGTCTCGGCGACGCTGCGGCGCCCCGGTCGCGCGAACACCGCGGCCGGGGCGTTTGCGGCTTATAGGCTGGCTGGTGGATGCGCCCCCGCACAGGGATCCGCCGAGGAAAGGACTCCATGACCTCCCAGCCTCCGTCGCCCCCGCAGCCGGGGGCGCAAGCCGTACCCACCTGCTATCGCCACCCCGACCGCGAGACCTACGTCCGCTGCCAGCGCTGCGAGCGCCCGATCTGCCCCGACTGCATGAACGAGGCGGCGGTGGGCCACCAGTGCCCCGAGTGCGTCCGCGACGGCAACCGCGAGGTACGGCAGGCCCGGGCGGCCTTCGGCGGTGCCGCCGTGACCACGCCCCGCGTCACGTGGACCCTGCTGATCCTCAACGTGCTCGCGTACGCGGCCGAGGTCGTGCGCCCCGACGAGGTCGTCCAGCGGTTCGCGATGTGGTCGGTCGGGGTCCACCTGGGCGAGTGGTGGCGGCTGATCACCAGCGCCTTCCTGCACGCTCCGCCGCCGTCGTTCTGGCACATCCTGTTCAACATGTGGGCGCTGTACGCGCTCGGCCCGGAGCTCGAGCGCAGGCTCGGCTCGGGGCGGTTCGCCGCGCTCTACCTGTTGTCGGCGCTGGGCGGCTCGGTGGCCATTTATCTGTTCGGCACGTCGGCCGTGGGCGCCTCCGGCGCCATCTACGGGCTGTTCGGCGCGTTGTTCGTCATCGCCCGCAGGCTCGGGTACGACGCGCGCGGCGCTTTGTGGCTGATCGGCATCAACGTGGTGCTCACGTTCGTCGTGCCGGGCATCAGCTGGCAGGGCCACCTGGGCGGGCTCGTGGTCGGCACGATCGTCGCCGCGGGATTCGCCTACGCCCCGCAGCGCAACCGCGCCCTCGTGCAGGCCGGCGTCGCCGCCGTCGTGCTGCTGGCGCTGGTGCTGGTCGTCACCACGCTCCCGCCGTACGGCTTCCACCTGGCGGGCGTCTTCACCTGACACTCCCCGGGGCCGGGCGGAACGCGCCGCCCGGCCGGCATCCGCGGGTCACCTGCTGCCCACAGGCTGTGGATAAAGACTGTGGAAAGAATCTCAAGAAAAGGGTCTAGCGCCACTTAGTAGACAGCACGACCCCGAGGATGATGAGCCCGAAACCGACCGCAAGGTTCCAGTACTGCAGTGTGGCGATGCCGGGAACGTTCGGCGCGATGTAATAGACGGCGATCCAGGCGACACCGATGAGCCAGCAGGCCACCATGAGAGGGGCGAGCCAGCGCGGGCTGACCTTCACCGTCTGCGCCTTCTGCGGCGGAGTGTAGACGGCCTTCTTGCGAGTCTTCGACTTGGGCACGGGAGCGTCTCCTGATGGGTACCCGCGCGGGTCGTGCGGGCTGATGTCAATAGCGTAATCGCTGTGGCGGTGAAGTCCCGAGCAAGGATAGTCGGCGCGGACCCGCCGAGGCGATCCCTGCCATTGCCGTACGCTGAAAGTCCGATTGAAGCGGGAGACGCCCTATGAGCCCGATCCGGGTGCTCGTCGTCGACAATCACGACAGCTTCGTGCACACGATCGTGCAGTATCTGCGCGTTCTGGGCGCGGACTGCGACGTGCGGCCGCGTGACCACGTCGTCGTGGGCGACGCCGACGGCTTCGACGCCGTGCTGGTGTCGCCGGGCCCGGGCACGCCGGAGGCCGCCGGGGTGTCGGTGTCCCTCGTGCGGCACTGCGCCGATCGCGGCCTGCCGATGCTGGGGGTCTGCCTCGGCCATCAGGCCATCGCCGTGGCGTACGGGGCCGTGGTGGACCGTGCACCCGAACTCATGCACGGCCGCACCAGCCTGATCTCCCATGACGGGCGGGGGGTGTTCCGGGAGCTTCCCTCACCGGTCACGATGACGCGCTACCACTCGCTCGCCGTGGTCCCCGAGACCGTGCCGGACGAGCTGGAGGTCACCGCCACCACCTCCGACGGCATCATCATGGGCCTGCGGCACCGCGACGCCCCGATCGAGGGTGTCCAGTTCCATCCCGAGTCGGTCGCGTCCGAGCATGGTCATCAACTGCTCGGAAATTGGCTCGCACAGATCGTGTAACGCTTCCCGCTCTCGTTACGACTACATGGGTGAGGGCTTCCGCCATTGCCCCCGAGTGGCGGAAGCCCTTCTTCATGTCCGCGTCGTGACGGGCGCGGGCACCCGGAAACGCCGACGGCGGCCACCGCCCCGCGGTGACCGCCGTCACTCGTCTCATCAGGTGCCGAACGGGTTGTCCCCGCCTTCTCCCGTGGGACCGACCTGGACGCTGCCGCCGTCCCCGCCGTCTCCGTAGGGGTCGTCCCCGGAATCTCCGGTGTCCCCGGTGTCTCCGGTGCCGTCCGTCCCTGTGTCTCCGGTCGGCGGCTCGTTCTGCGTCGTCTCCTGCGGGCCGCTGGAGACCGTCAGCGTGATCGTGGTGCCGGGGTTGAGCTTGGTTCCCGCCTGCGGCGACTGGTCGATCACGTTGCCCTTCGCCACCACGTCGCTCGGCTGCATCACCGTCTTGACCTTGAAGCCCGCGCCCTTCAGCGTCTGCGTCGCGTCCGACAGCGTGAGGCCGACGACGCTCGGGACCTCCGTCATCTCCTTGGGCACGTACAGCCGTACCAGGGCGCCCTTCTCGACCTTCTCGCCCGGCTTGGGGTTGGTGTCGAACACCTGGCCCTGCGGCTTGGTCGAGGCCTTCGGCACGATGCTGACCTTGAGGCCCAGCCCCTCCAGCTCGGCCTTGGCCTCCTCCGGCGACTTGCCGATCAGGTCGTCGGGGATGGCGACCTTCTCCTCGCCCTTGGACACGATGACGGTGACCGTGGAGCCCGGGGCGGCCTGCTGGCCCCCGGCGGGGTCGGTGCTCACGACGGCGCCCTTGGGCACGTCGCTGTTGTACTCCTCCGGCCCGAAGGCGACCTTGAACCCGGCCGCCTCCAGCGCCTGCTTGGCCGCCGCCTTCGTCTGGTTCGTCACCGTCGGCACCTCGACCATGTTGCCCGCGGATGAGCCGCCGGACCCCAGGAAGGCGTAGCCGACCCCGATCATCGCGCCGATGACCAGCAGCGGGATGAGGATCCACAGGGCCGTCTTCAACGCGGTGTTGCCGCCGCGGCCGCTGCGCCTGCGCCCGTCGTACCGGCCGCCGCCACGCTCCTCCGGGCCGTAGTCGTAGTCGGGGATGGCGCGGGTGCTCTGGGTCATGGCCGCGCCGCCGGCCGTGGTCATCGTCCGCGTGCGGTCCGCCGCGCCGTACGCGTTGTAGTGCTGGGTGGCCATCGCCATCGTCTGCGGGTCGACCGGCATGCCGGACAGCACCCGCTGGATGTCGGTACGCATCTCGGCGGCGCTCTGGTAGCGCTGCAGCGGGTCCTTGGCCATCGCCTTGAGGACGATGGCGTCGGCCCACTGCGGGATGTCCGGGTCGATCCGCGACGGCGGGATGGGGTCCTCCCGCACGTGCTGGTAGGCGATCGCCACCGGGGAGTCGCCGGTGAAGGGCGGCTGGCCGGTGAGCAGCTCGTACAGCACGCAGCCGGTCGAGTAGATGTCGCTGCGGGCGTCGACGCGCTCGCCGCGGGCCTGCTCGGGGGACAGGTACTGCGCCGTGCCGATCACCTGGGCGGTCTGGGTCATCGTGGCGGCGGAGTCGGCCATGGCCCGGGCGATGCCGAAGTCCATGACCTTGACCTCGCCGTTGACCGTCAACATGATGTTGGCCGGCTTGATGTCCCGGTGGACGATGCCGCCCCGGTGGCTGTAGTCCAGCGCCCGCAGGATGCCGTCCACCAGCTCCATCGCCCGCTCCGGCAGCAGCCGCCGGTCGGCGCGCAGCACGTCGCGCAGTGTCCGCCCGTCGACGAACTCCATCACGATGTACGGCACGGGCGTGCCGTCCACCATGTCCTCGCCGGTGTCGTACACGGCGATGATCGACGGGTGGTTGAGCGAGGCCGCGGACTGCGCCTCACGCCGGAAGCGCGCCTGGAACGTGTGGTCCCTGGCGAGGTCGGAACGGAGCGTCTTGATGGCGACGACACGGTCCAGCCGGATGTCCCGGGCGCGATACACCTCGGCCATACCGCCACGCCCCACGACGCCTTCCAGCTCGTAGCGTCCGCCGAGAAGTCGTGGCTGAGTCATTTCCTGCACTGTCCCTTGCCGTTCATCTTGGGGTGCCGCCGGTCTCCATCATCGACCTCTCTCCTCATCACTCCCCCTCATCCGGAGGGCTCGTGTCGGATGGGGCTTCCGACGGGAGCGGAGTCTCACTGGTTTCCGGGGCCGGGGTGGACGTCGGAGTCGGGGTCGGGGACGAAGCCGGTGTGGGCGATTGGGTGGGTGATGCCGACCTGCCTACGGTAGCCGACGG
>JADGHC010000287.1 GCA_019689655.1 Microbispora sp. | reverse complement strand
CGGCCTCCGGATGGCGCAGCGCCCCGCGGCGGCTCTTCCAGTCGGTGGGGTTGACCCCCGAGCGCACCACCCGTACGCGTACCTCGCCGGGGCCCGGTTGGGGCACGGGCCGTTCGGTCAGGCGCAGGACGTCGCTGTCGCCGGTCTCGGAATACACGATCGCTCTCATACCGGCTGTAAGCCGCCCGTCCGTGACGCTATTCCGGTTCGGCCGTTTCCCCCTCGGGTAGGGGCAGGCGGATCGGGCGAGGGAGTGCGGTGGCATGAGCGGCAGGCAGAGGTACGGGGGCCGGTCCGGCGGAAGACCAGGCGACAGGCTCGGCGGCGCGGGCGGCGGCTGGTCGAGGGACTGGTCGGGTAGCTGGGCGAGCGGCTGGGGCGGAGGGCGCTTCGGCCGGCGTTTCGGACGCAAGGGCAGGCGGCTGCGTGCCACGGCCAAAGACGCGTTCGGCTGGCGCCGGCTGCGCCCCGGCCAGCGGGAGGCGATGGAACACCTGCTCGCGGGCCGCGACGTGCTGCTGGTGATGCCGACCGGCGGCGGCAAGTCGGCCGTCTACCAGGTGCCCGGGCTGCTCCTCGACGGCCCGACGGTCGTCGTCTCGCCGCTCATCGCCCTGCAGCGCGACCAGGTCATGGGCCTGATCAAGGCGGGAGCCGCGGGCGCGGTGGCGGTCAACTCGGCCGGCTCGGTCGAGGCGGGCCTCGACCAGGTCGGCAAGGGTGACGTCGAGTACGTGTTCCTGTCCCCGGAGCAGCTCGCCAAGCCCGAGGTGGTCGACCGGCTGGCCGAGGCCCGGCCCTCGCTGATCGCCGTGGACGAGGCGCACTGCGTGTCCGCCTGGGGCCACGACTTCCGGCCGGAGTACCTGCGGCTCGGCAAGGTCATCGAGCGGCTCGGCCATCCCCCGGTGATCGCGATGACGGCCACGGCCGCCCCGACCGTACGCGAGGAGATCATCGAGTCGCTCGGCCTGACCGGGGCGCAGCAGATCGTCCGGGGATTCGACCGGCCCAACCTCTATCTCGAAGTACGCCGGTTCACCGGCGACGACGACAAACGCGAAGCCCTGGCCGACCATGCCGCCGGGCTCGGCGGCGTCGGGCTGGTCTACGTGGCGACGCGGCGGCAGGCCGAGGAGTACGCGGAGCTGCTGACGGAGCGGGGCCTCCGGGCGGAGGCGTACCACGCGGGGATGAAGGCGAAGGACCGCCGCCGCATCCACGAGCGGTTCCACGACGACGGCCTCGACGCCGTCGTGGCGACCTCGGCGTTCGGAATGGGCATCGACAAGCACGACGTGCGCTATGTGCTGCACGCCGCGCCTCCCGAGTCGCTCGACGCGTACTACCAGGAGATCGGCCGGGCGGGCCGGGACGGCAACCCGGCCGACGCCCTGCTGTTCTACCGCCCCGAGGACCTGGGGCTGCGCAAGTTCTTCTCCGGCGGCCGGGCCGACGGCGGCCTGCTGCGGCGGATCGCGACGCTGGTCCACGGGCACGGCGGCGAGGTCGCAGCCGCCGACCTGCGCGAACTCCTCGGCGTCGGGGCCGCCAGGCTGGCCTCGCATGTCAACCTGCTGGAGCGGGCGGGCGCGGTCGAGGTGAACCACGACGGCGCCCTGCGCTACCTCCCGGACGGGCCGCCGCAGGACGAGGCCGCCGCCCGCGCCGTGGAGATCGACGGGCTCCGGCACCGGATGGACGACTCCCGGCTGGAGATGATGCGCGGCTACGCCGAGACGACCGGATGCCGCCGGCGTTTCCTGCTGGAGTACTTCGGCGAGCCGTACGAGCGGTCGTGCGGCGGCTGCGACACCTGCCGCTCGGGGGCGGCGACGCCTCCGGAGACCGGCGACGGGCCGTTCCCGATGCACGCGCGAGTACGGCACGCCGCGTGGGGACACGGGGTCGTGATGAGCCGTGAGCAGGACCGGATCACCGTGCTGTTCGACTCGGTGGGATACAAGACGCTGGCGCTCGGCCTGGTCGGCGAGCTGCTCGAAACGGTCTGACATCGTACACCTGGACAATCATTACTCTTTGGAGTCAACTGACCACTTGTAGTGGTTTCGGGTGATGCCGAGACTCGTAGGCGGAGTCATAGTTCGGGGGTGGTTCCGGTGCGGGAGGAAACCAGCACAAAAGAGACGTGGCCGTTCGAGTGCCTGCGCTGCCTGCGGGTGTGGGAAGAGGAGTACGTCGTCCGCCGCGGGCGCGACGAGCACGGCGACGAGATCGTGGTGTGGACCCGGGACGGCATGGCCGTCCAGCCTCCCTGGTCCGGGATGACCTGCCCCGCATGCGGCCGCGGGACCGTGACCACGTTCCCCACCGGCTACCTGGCCCACCACCCGGAGATCACGCTGGGCCGGCCCGCGCCGGCGGAGGCGACGCTCCAGGACTGCCGGCCCTCCGCGTAGACCCGGTTTTTCGCAGGGTCCACGGCCGGTGCCGCTTACGGTGGTTGTCGCTTCAGGCAGTTGTTCGTTCCCGCTCGTCGCGCCATAGCGCCGGAGATAAATTCCACGCGGGAGGACGTTTGCCCCGCGCGCATCACGAATGTGTCGGCCACACCATTACCGGAATTTACGGCTATTTCGGTGTTGCTGATGCTGTAGTGCGATGTCTACCGTGAACAGCACTGACCCGGGGCAAACGGCAGGCGGAAACAGGGGGCGGCGTGGCGGAAGAGATGGTGCCCAACCCTCGTCACGCACAACTGGCAGAACTCCTCAAAGAGGTGCATAACCGATCCCACGAGGTCGGGCAGGCATTCCAGCGCGCCGGCCAAGGACCCCACCGCCGCGGCGGCGTTCTACGCCACACTGCCGAAAGAAGTCCGGAGGCGTTGCCGTGCTTGCGGCACCCCAGGTCTGACGAAGAAGAGCACGCTTTGACGGCCGGACTTCTCAAATGCGCCGTACGGCTCCGCCGAACGACACGACCGCCCGGGGGAGCCAATAAAACGGCCCACAAGGTATCGACAAGGGCAATGAGAAACCCGCATGTCACCCGCCGTCACCCGATGACACCGCACGGCGCCCGGGAAGGGCTGTGAGCGATATGCCCGGTTCGCCACCCCGCACGGGTTATCCACAGGTGGGGCGAGGGGGTCCGGCTGATCCGGCAGAATGAGAGCCCCCTGCAGAGGGCACCCGGAAGAAAGCGGATCAGGATCGTGACGACGTCCATTCAGCAGCGGATCGCCGAAGAGCTTGGCGTGCGCGAGAGCCAGGTCGCCGCGGCCGTCGATCTCCTCGACGGCGGGGCGACGGTGCCGTTCATCGCCCGCTACCGCAAGGAGGCCACGGGCGCGCTCGACGACGCCCAGCTGCGTACGCTCGAGGAGAGGCTGCGCTACCTGCGCGAGCTGGAGGAACGGCGGGCGGCCATCCTCGAATCGATCCGCTCCCAGGGCAAGCTCGACGAGGCGCTGGAAGCGCGGATCATGGAGGCCGACTCGAAGGCCCGGCTGGAGGACATCTACCTGCCCTTCAAGCCCAAGCGACGCACCAAGGCGCAGATCGCCAGGGAGGCGGGGCTGGAGCCGCTGGCGGACGCGCTGCTCGCCGATCCCTCGCTGGACCCCCACGCGACCGCGGAAGGGTACGTACGCGAGGGCGTGGCCGACGCCGCCGCCGCGCTGGAGGGCGCCAGGGCCATCCTGGTCGAGCGCTTCGCCGAGGACGCCGACCTCATCGGCGACCTGCGGGAGCGGATGTGGTCCCGTGGACGGCTGGTCTCCCAGGTCCGGGAGGGCAAGCAGGAGTCCGGGGCCAAGTTCTCCGACTACTTCGACTTCTCCGAGCCCTTCACGCGGCTGCCCTCGCACCGGATCCTCGCGATGTTCCGGGGGGAGAAGGAGGAGGTGCTCTCGCTCACCCTCGACCCGGAGGCGGAGGAGCCGAACGACTACGAGGAGCGGATCGCCCGCCGGTTCGGCATCGCCGACCAGGGCCGCCCGGCCGACAAGTGGCTGCTCGACACCGTGCGCTGGGCGTGGCGGACACGCATCCTCGTGCACCTGGGCATCGACCTGCGCGCCCGGCTGTGGCAGGCGGCGGAGGAAGAGGCGGTGCGCGTGTTCGCCGCCAATCTGCGTGATCTGCTGCTGGCCGCCCCCGCCGGGGCGAGGCCGACCATGGGACTCGACCCGGGCCTGCGCACCGGCGTGAAGGTCGCGGTCGTGGACGGCACGGGCAAGGTCGTGGCCACCGAGACGATCTACCCGCACGAACCCAAGCGGCAGTGGGAGCAGTCGCTCGCGGTGCTGGCCCGGCTGGCCACCGAGCACAAGGTGGAGCTGATCGCCATCGGCAACGGCACCGCGTCGCGCGAGACCGACAGGCTCGCCGGCGAGCTGGTCAAGCGCATGCCGCACCTCACAAAGGTCATGGTCTCGGAGGCCGGGGCGTCGGTGTACTCCGCGTCGGCCTACGCCTCGCAGGAGCTGCCCGGCCTCGACGTCTCGCTGCGCGGCGCCGTCTCCATCGCGCGGCGGCTGCAGGACCCGCTGGCCGAGCTGGTCAAGATCGACCCCAAGTCGATCGGCGTCGGCCAGTACCAGCACGACGTGTCCGAGGTGAAGCTGTCACGCTCGCTCGACGCCGTGGTGGAGGACTGCGTGAACGCGGTGGGCGTGGACGTCAACACCGCGTCCGCCCCGCTGCTGAGCCGCGTCTCCGGCATCAGCGCCGGGCTGGCGGAGAACATCGTCGCGCACCGGAACGCCAACGGGCCGTTCCGCTCCCGCAACGCCCTGAAGGAGGTGCCGCGGCTCGGCCCGAAGGCGTTCGAGCAGTGCGCGGGCTTCCTGCGCATCCGGGACGGGGACGACCCGCTCGACGCCTCCAGCGTGCACCCGGAGGCGTATCCGGTGGTGCGCCGCATCCTCGAGTTCACCAAGACCGACCTGCGCTCGCTGATCGGCAACACCGCGACGCTCCGCTCGCTGAAGCCGTCGGACTTCGTCGACGACACCTTCGGCCTGCCGACGGTCACCGACATCCTCAAAGAGCTCGAGAAACCGGGCCGCGACCCCCGCCCGGCGTTCAAGACCGCCGCTTTCAAGGAGGGCGTGGAGAAGCCGTCCGACCTGTCGCCCGGCATGATCCTGGAAGGCGTCGTCACCAACGTCGCCGCGTTCGGGGCGTTCGTCGACATCGGCGTGCACCAGGACGGCCTCGTCCACGTGTCCGCGATGTCCACCTCGTTCGTGAAGGACCCGCGTGAGGTGGTCAAACCCGGTGACATCGTCCGGGTCAAGGTGCTCGACGTGGACCTCCAGCGCAACCGCATCTCGCTCACGCTGCGCCTGGACGACGAGACCACGGGCGAGGGCCGCAGGGGCGGGCCGAACGGCGATGGCCGGCCCGGCCAGTCCCGGCAGAACTCTTCCCGGCAGAACCAGGGCGGCAGAGGCGGCTCGGGGCGCGGCAACGGCCGGGGCGGCGGCGCGCCGATCGGCGGGGCCATGGCCGAGGCCCTGCGCCGGGCCGGACTGACCGGTCCCGGCCCCGGCGACCGCCGCTCCCGCTGACACCGGCAAGGACAAGTTCCAGCGAGTGCTACGGGTGGCGTCGGGCTCCGGCTCCGGCGGCCGACGCTTCCGCCGACACTCTGACCCGATCGGGCAGCCGCTTCTCCGGCACGCCCCTCCGATCCGTCGCCGACTTGCGCCCGGCGTCCTCTCGCGAGGCGCCGGGCCGGCCCACCCTGCCCGGCAGCAAGGGCGGCCCGGCCAACCCGCGCCTGCCGGGCACGCCCGGCGAGGGTTCGCTGACGAGCGGCACCCGGGGCGGCAAGCCCGACGTGACCGGACGCTCCGGTCGCGGAGCCGGACATCCGGCGTCCCGAGGCGGAACCGGAGTCCTGGGAGTACGACGGCGAGGAACTATGGCTCACCGAGTCCACCGCCGTCGGTGAGATCGACACCCCGACCGAACACCGCCCGCGGCAGCAGGGCGGGGCACTCGGCCGGGGGTGACCGCGACGGGCCGGCCACCGTAGATCCACACCTGGTGGCCGGCCTGTACCATGAGGTGGCCGAGGCCCGGCGTGGCGTTCCCGGGCTCGACTGTCCTGCCGCGAGCTGCCCCACCGTGAGCGATCGTCGACGCTCGCGGCCATACGGAAGGTGCCCCCAGCATGCGCGTCGCCAGACGCTCGACCACCGCCCTGACCGCCCTCGTGTTGAGCCTGCTCGGCGCGATCGCCCTTCCCGCGGCACCGACGCGGGCCGACGCCACCCGGGACAAGGAGTGGTATCTGGATGCGCTTGGCGTGGCCGAGGCGCACAAGATCAGCCAGGGCGAGGGGGTGACCGTCGCCGTGGTGGACACCGGTGTGGACGCCAGCCACCCGGACCTCACGGGCAACGTGCTGCCGGGCGACGACCTCTACAGCGACGGCACGCGGGGCCACAAGGACGTGGTCGGACACGGCACCCGGATGGCCGGCCTGATCGCCGGACACGGCCACGGCCCGGGCCACCGCGACGGCATTCTCGGCATCGCGCCCAAGGCCAAGATCCTGCCGATCAACATCGCGGACCCGCACTACAAGAGGATCGACCCGAGTTCGCTGCCGGTCGCCATCACCTGGGCCGTCAACAAGGGCGCGGACATCATCAACGTCTCGGTGACCAGCACGTACGACGAGGCCCTCAACTCGGCGGTGGAGTACGCCTGGGACCACAACGTGCTGGTCGTGGCGGGTGCCGGTAACAAGGACACCGACCTGCTGGTCGGCTATCCGGCGAAGCATCCCGCGACGCTCGCCGTGACCGCGACCGACCGCAACGGCAAGCACAGCCCCGCCACGATCACCGGTCCGGAGATCGACATCGCGGCGCCGGGCGCCGACATCATCAGCACCACGCCGGGCGGGACGTACCAGACCGGCACCGGCAGCAGTGACTCCACCGCCATCATGTCCGGGGTCGCCGCGCTGGTGAAGGCCAAGTACCCGAAGCTCAGCGTGCACGACCTGTACGGCCGGTTGATCGAGACCAGCCGGGACGCGGGCCCCAGGGGCCGAGACGACGCGTTCGGTTGGGGCATCGTCGACCTCAAGCAGGCGCTCCTCGGCCAGCCCGATGGCCGGGCCAGCAAGTCCAGCCCATCGGCCACCGAGGCGGCGCCGGTCTACGAGTGGGACCTCCCCGACCGGGACAAGGGGATCGACTGGGCGGGTCTGGCCATGGGCATCGCCCTGCTCGTCGTGGTGCTGGCCCTCATCGCCCTCGTCGTGTGGCTGGTGATCCGCCGTCGGCGCCGGGTCCGGGCGCGGCCCCAGCCGCCGCGCCCCCCCCCCGGCCCCCCGCCCCGCCCGCCCGCCCCCGCGGGCCCCTCGACCGGCCCGCCGGACCCGTTCGGGCCGCCCGGGCAGTCGGGCGGCCCGCCCTCGGCCTCCCAGCCGACGCCGGGCGAACACTCGGCCTGGCGCGCGCCCACTGGCTGACGGTCGGCACCGTGACCTCCGCAACGTCCACCCTGCACGTCCGCCCCGGCCGGCCGGACGCCTACCAGGTCATCGCCGTGCGCGGCCCGGGCGGCGGCCGCGGCCCCGGCTGATATACACAAAACAGCGCCCCC